>JAFKFM010000006.1:600000-841117 GCA_017308135.1 Alphaproteobacteria bacterium | reverse complement strand
ATCACGACCCGGCCATTGGCCTGGATCGAGCCGAAGATCATCGACGGGTCGGGGCCGATGACGCGGTTCAGCGCCAGCGAACTGCTATCCGGCTGGATGAAGCGGACGATATTGCCCGCCCCGATCGAGAAGCTCTGCCAGTCGATCGATAGCGTCGAACTGTTCTGGTTGATGGTGAGCTGGTTGGCACTCGTCTGCGAAATCGTGCCCGAGCCGCCGACCACATTGCCGCCGGTCGGCAGCGCCTGCGACTTGGCTTGATCGGCGGGCAGCACCGCGAAGGGCAGACCCAGTGCCGCCGCCCCCAAACCCCAGCGACGGAAACGCCCCCAGCGCGCGCGGCGGCGATAAGCCGCGCGGCGTTCGGGACCGTTGATCTCGCGCGGGGAGCGCATCTACCAAAACACCAGATTCTGTACGGGATATCCGCAATGAATGCGGATCCTCAAGAACAGAAAGTTTAATAGTAGAGGGGTCGGTTTGACTAGCGCTCAGTTGCCGTCTGATACAAAAGACACGTTAAAAGCGTGCCGATACGTCCATCAGAAGGCGCCACGGATGCTCGCCTTCGGCTTGGCCCGGTGGCCGGGTCAGCGGCTTGGCCAGCTCCAACCCGCCGGAGATCCAGCTATCCGGCTGAACGCGCACGCCGAACCCCGCGGACGACAAAAATTGCGTCTGCGAGGCGCCGCCCGTCCGGCGGTTCCAGGCCCAGCCCGCGTCATAAAAGACGTATGGCTGCCAGCCATCGCCCGCCAGGTCGCCGTAACGCAGATCGACGCCCTGGCCGAAGGCATTGCGCCCGGTGATTTCCGACGGGTCGTAGCCGCGCCCGAAGCGCGACCCGCCCAGCGCGAATTCCTCGCCCGCGAACAGCACCGACGATGTCGCCTGACCGCTGCCGACCCATTGCACGCTGAATTTTTCCGGCAGGATCTGGATGCGGCGCAGCTCCGCCGTCCATTTGTGGAAATTCGGGTTGGCCGCCGTGCGCGACAACAAATTGTTGCCTTCCTCGGTCGAGCCGATACCCAACCCCCGCGTGTATCCCAGCGACATGACCGTGGCGCCCTGCAGGAAGCCGACATGCGTATAGGTCGCGCGCATGTCGCCGGCGGTATATTGCTCGTTGGTTTGCAGCGTGGCGCCGACCAGCGTGCGCGTCGTCGCGAAGAAGATCGACGAATCGAGCGTCAGATTTTCGCGCCGCGAACGGATCACCGGATACGAAAGGCGCGGGCCCACGCGCCACGCCACCGTGTTGACGCGCAAGGATTTCAGCGTATGGCCGGGCCAGCCCCAGGAATAGGTCGTGTCCCAGCCCAAGGTCAGCCCGTCGCCGCCGATCGGCTGGCTGTAGCGCAACGCCGCTTGGCGCATCTCGCGCGTGTCGTTGGGCACCGTGGTCAGCGTCACGCCGACTTGCTCGGTAAGGCCCAAAAGACCGCTGAAAGTCGCGTCGCCCGAAAGCGACCACGGGCCTTGGAATTTCGAGCCGCGATTGCCGAGCGTGACGCCGGCGGAGACCGGCTTCTCGGCGATTTTAACGTTGAGGTCGGAAGCGCCCGGCGTGTCGCCCGGCGCCAGCGTGCCCGCCGCGACGACGCCCGACAAATCGCCCGCGAGCAGCAATCCGCGCTCGATCCATTTGACGTTGACCGGCCGCCCGTCGAACGCGCGGCGCATATAGGCGGTGATGCGCTCGCGCACCGGCTCGCTGCCGCCATCGAACACGATGCGGCCGAGGAAGCCTTCGACGATCTGGATGCGGAACGTGCCGTCGCCCACGCGTTGCGGCGGCACGAAAGCGCGCGTGAGGACGTAACCGTCGGCGCGATAGCGCGCTTCGATTTTCTCCGCCGCCTCGACGATCGAAGACAACCCTACGGTGTCGCCGATCAGCGCGCCGTAATCCTGCGCCAGCACCTCGGGCGGGTAGACCGTGCCGCCCTCGACGGCGATGCGCGTGACGGGGAAACGCAGCTCGTCCACCGCGCGGCGTTCGGGCGCGCGCGGCTGGGCGGGAATGGTGAGCTCGAGATCGGCCTGCGGGACGGGAATTTCGCGCGGGCCCAATCGCGGCTCGGCCGAGGGCGGGATCACGACCCCGGAATTTTGGGCGTACGCCGCCGTCCCCGCCACGAAAGTGGCAAGGCACGCGCCTATGATCGCCTGCCGAACCGCGTGCGACATCTTCCTTGTGCGTTTATACTGATTCGGAATGGAGGAGAATCTCCTTGTTACACAAGGAGGAATCAACCATCCTCCAAACGGCGAGGCTAATTGGGTCAATCATCGATGCGGCAATTTTTCCGGCTGTTGTCCCTGGCAACGGCAATTTTTCCAGTTTTCGCATATCCGGCGTTGAGCCAGCAACAGCCGGCCCCAGCTGCGCGCCCGGCTGCACCGGCGGCTGCGGAAGAGTTCAAGCTGACCGGGTTTCGAAGCGCCAATTTCGGCATGACCGCCGATCAAGTGCGCCAAGCGATCCGCCGCGACTTCCCCGCCGCCGTCGACAAAATTGAAACGACCGAGAACGCGGTCGAGCGGACCACGGTTTTATCGATCCAAGTCAATGATTTGCTGCCGAATACGGGACAAGGCGTCGTCGCCTATGTGATCGGCTATCGCACCAAGCAACTGGTCCAAGTCACGGTGACCTGGGGTGGTGCCATAAACCCGAGCTTCAAGCCCGAACAAGCGCTTGGCGCCGCGCGCCAGTTGCAGGGCTATTTCGCCGGCCAAGGCTATAAGCCCGATACGGTCGTCGCCAACGCCCAGCAGCGCGACGGGTCGATCATCGTTTTCGCGGGCGACGATGCCCAGCGCCGCCGCACATTGCTGGTTCTGGCGAATGTGACCGGCCAGGACGGCAAGCCGCCGGAAGGCGCGCCGGTCCTGCAATTGTCGTATATTCGCGATCCTCAGAACCCCGACGTCTTCCAAATCCGCCGGGGAGACTTTTAAACAGAACGCCCCATGCATAAGCGTACGTTCAAGAAAGGCCAGCCGATCTTCAAGGAAGGCGATCGCGGCCTTGAAGCGTTCTTGATCGAAACGGGCAAGGTCCTGATTTTGAAAAAAGGCGCCGCGGCGCCGGTGATCGTCGCCGCTTTGCCGCAAGGCTCGTTGTTCGGCGAGATGGCGATCCTGGACGGCAGCCCGCGCATGGCGACGGCCGTGGCCGGCGAAGACACGGTCTGCGTCGTCATCAACTCGATGCAGTTGCAGCAAAAAATGATGACGCTACCGCCGGATATTCTGCGGATCCTCACGGCGTTGATGGAATATGTGCGCGCGGTCGTGCCCTTCGATCAACGCACGAAAGTCGGTCAGGGCCCGGAGCCCACGCAGCGTGACCAGCAAGCGCGCATGATGTTGCCCAGCCCCCAAGTGGTCGAAGGTTTCGGCATCACCGACCCGATGATGAAGGCGCTGGTGCGCATGCTGTGCGACTATACGCGCCGGCGCTTGCCGCCCGAATTGCTCAAAGCCTGAAAGGGTTCCGAATTTGCGCGTTTCCTTGGCCGTTCTGTCGCTGATGCTGCTGGCGGGCTGTCAGGCCGCCAACACCAATGCGGGCGGCAGCAACGCGCCCAGCGTCGGGCTTTCCAGCGCCAATGAAACCTGCCGCGCGCAAACCCGCAGCGCGGGTGCCCGCACCGACACGCCGGTATGGGACGTGCTGTGCGGTGCCTCCGAGCGCCCGGTGGGCGCCGTGCATTCCGCGATCGATCTGCGCCGCGCCGAGCCTGCGCGTGCCTTCGCCGATTCGAACGCCTATCGCTCGCTGACCGCGCGCGCCAATTGCCCCGCCCCCGAAACGCTGCGCCTGCCCGATGCGGGCGACATGCTGATCGCGACCTGCGCGCTGAACGACGGCGGCTGGCCGTGGATCGCCGCCGCGTTGTCCGCCGACGGCAAGCTCGCGGTCGGCGAAGGCACGCCCGGCTCCGCACCCGCTTTCGCCGAAGGCATCGCGAACGAGCTGGGCAAGCAAGCCTTCACCGCCAATGACCGGCGCGCGTTGCTGACCGAGTTGCAGCGCCGCTTGGGTGCCGAGGCACTCGCCGCCGGGGCCGCCGCCGGGCGCTATCAGGATTTCGTCGAACTCGCGCGCGTGCAGAACAGCGTGGGCAACCATGCGGGCGCCGAGAAGGCGTATCGCCAAGCGCTCGATTTGCAGATCCGCGCGATGGGCGCCGAGCACGCGGGCATCGGCACGACGACGACGCTGCTGGCGGTCGAGATTTCCAATCAAGGCCGCGTCGAGGAAGCCGACGAGTATTTCCGCCGCGCCGAAGCCTTGGTGCTGAAGGCGACCGATCCGGGCGAATATCCGCGTTACCTCACCTATCTCGGGCTTCACGCCGCCAATCGGCGCGATTGGGGCCGCGCCCTGACGATCGCGCGCGACGCGATCGCGCGCCGGCGCGCGTTGATCGAACAAGCGGGCGGGGGCATTCCCGCCTCGCTCGACACGGCGGGCGACGCCGCGTCGATCTTCGGGTCGACCGTGTTCCTGCAAGCCGAACTCGCGCATGCGCTGATGTTCGCTTCCGCCATGGCGCAGCGCGGCGGCGATTTGGCCTCGGCCGAAACCTACGCGGTCGAAGCGCGGCGCATCGTCGAACAAACGCCGGGCCTGCCCGCGTGGTGGCGCCCGCAAGCCTGGGGCCAGCTTGGCACCGTGCTCGCCTTGCGCGGCGATTTCCGCAACGCCGAGCGTTTACTCGCCAACGCCGCCGCCGAACGCACGCGCATTTTCGGCGCGACCTGGCCCACCGCCCAGGCGCTGATGGATTTGGGCCGCGCCCAGGCCGACGAAGGCCGCTACGCCGAAGCGATCGGCAATTACCGCCAAGCCTTCGCCATCGCCGCGAACGAAACCCCGGCGCGCGCTTTGACCTTCGAACAAGTGCAGCCGTTCCTGGCCGCGGCCGAAGCGCGCGCGCGCGAAACCGCGACGGAACGCGCGGCGCTTTATGCCGAGATGTTCGCCGCCGTGCAGATGCTGCGCGACGGCACGCGCGGCCAAGCGGTCACGCGCATGACCGAACGCATCGCCGAAGGCGGCGGGCGTGCTGGCGAACTCGCGCGCCTGATCGGCGACGCGGCGCAGCGCCGCGACCGTTTGCAGATCGAGTTGGCGATCGAACCGGGGCGCCAGCGCGATGTGAAGCGCGAGACCAAAGCACGCGAGGAATTGACGCAGATTCGCGCGACGATCGCGTCGCTCGAAACCGATATGGAGCGCGAAGCGCCCGGCTATGCGCGCCTTGCCAGCGCCAAGCCGGTCGAACCGGGCCGCCTTGCCCAAGCCTTGCGCCCGGGCGAGACGCTGATCAGCTACGTCGCCGGCCCCGAAGGCGCGTACGCGTTTCTGGTCACGTCGTCGGTTTTACGCGCGGCGCGCCTCGACACCGACGACGCCAAGCTCGCCGAAGACGTCGCGAGTTTGCGTGAAGCCTTCAAGGTCACCGATCGCAGCGTGAAGCCGTTCGACTTGGCGCTGTCGCATCGCCTTTATCGCACGCTGTTGGCACCGTTCGAGGCGGAGCTGGCGCGCACCGATCAGCTTTTCGTCGTCGGCACGGGCCCGCTCGCCAGCCTGCCGTTCTCGGTGCTGACGACCGCACCGGCCGCGCCCAACGATTACGCGCGCGCCCCGTGGCTCGCGCGGCGCATGGCGATTTCCTCGCCGCCGACCGTGCGCGCCTTCCTGGATATGCGCGCCCTCGCCGCCAAGCCGTCGGCACCGCAGCCTTTGCTCGCCGTCGCCAATCCGGTTTTCGCCGGGGCGGGCGATGGGCTCGGCAAGCTCGCCGATGTTTGCCGCAGCCAAGGTTCCGTGCCCAACGCGATGATCCGCGGTCTCGCGCCGTTGCCGGAAACCGCCGACGAGGTGCGCCGCGTGGCGGCGAGCCTGCGCGCGGGGCCCGATGCGTTGCTGCTGGGGGCGGACGCCAATGCCGGCAATCTGCGCGCGCGCAATCTCGCGGATTACCGCGTGCTGTATTTCGCCACGCACGGCCTGCTGCCGGGCGAATTGCGCTGCCAGGGCCAGCCCGGTTTGGCGCTGACGCCGCCCGCCGCCGAAGCGACCGACCCCGCCGATGACGGGTTGCTGGAAGCCGCCGAAATCGCCGCGATGCGCCTGGACGCCGATCTGGTCGTGCTGTCGGCCTGCAACACGGCCGCGTCGGGCGACCGCTTGGGCGGGGAATCGCTCTCCGGTCTCGCCGAAGCCTTCTTCGCGGCGGGCGCACGCGGCCTGCTGGTCACCCATTGGCAGGTCCCCAGCATCCAGACCGTGTCGCTGACCACCGGCATGTTCGACCGGCTGGGCGGCGATTTGAAACGCGGCATCGCCCCGGCCCTGCAGGCCGCCCAGATGCGTCTGGCCGACGATCCCGCCACCGCGCACCCCTATTTCTGGGGGGCTTTCGTCCTGCAAGGCGATGGCGCTTCGCGGGATGCCAAAACCGCCCAACTGCGCTAAACTGCCACCATGCGTTTCAAACTCGCCCTGGCATTCACCGCCGCCCTGCTCTTGGCTGCCCCGCTTGCGGGCGCCAATGAATTGGTCGTGCTGGACGCCAAGGGCGTGAATCTCGCCCCCGGCGCCAAGCTCGACGGCACGGCCAAATTGACCCTCGCGGCCGGTGCGCGCCTCACGCTGGTCGCTGCCGATGGGCGTACGATCAAGCTCAAGGGCCCCTACGACGACAGCCCCGCCCCCGGTCAGGCCGAGCAGGCGAATATGGGCGACGCGCTCAAGAATTTGATGAACCAGCGCGGCTCCGGCACGGCCCAGCTCGGTGTGGTGCGCGCGGGCAGCGAAGGCGCCGACCTGCCCGAGCCTTGGGTTCTCGACGTCGCGCGCTCGGGCCCGCGCTGTTTGCCCGCCGACGCCGCCGCCGTTTTGTGGGGCCCGCGTTTCGGCGAAGCGACGGAACTTAAAATCGAGCCCGCCGATCGTTCGTGGCGCGCCAAGGGCAGCTGGCCGATCGATCAGGATCGTCTGGCGCTGCCGCCCAGCATTCCCATTTCCGACGGCACGACCTATCAGGTCGATGTCGGCGGCAACCCGGCCGCCATCGTCGTGTTCCGCATTCCCGCCGCCCTCGCCGATCCGGTCGCGCAAGCCGCCTGGATGCTCGAAAAGGGCTGCGAGGATCAGGTGCGCGCCCTCGCGCGCGTGGCGTCCCGCTAACCACCCCCCAAACCGGAAATAAAGGCGACATGGCGCTGGGTGAAAACGCGAAGCGTATCGTCGCCTCGCTGCTGATCGCGGCGTTCGCGACGATCTCGACCTACGCGGTCTTCCAGCTTTTCCCGTTCCTGGCGACCGCCGAACGCTGGACGATCGATTTCCGAATCGCGAATCTGTCGCCGCCCGAGCCGCAGCACCCGGATATCGTGCTGGCCGCGATCACGGAAGAATCGCTGGCGCAATTCCCCTATCGCTCACCCGTCGATCGCGAATTCCTGGCCAAGACGCTGCGCATTTTGGAAGCCAAGGGCGCCAAAGCGCTGCTCATCGACGTGCTCTTCGATCAGGAGACGGAGCCCGAGAAGGACGACATGTTGCGCGAGACGCTCGCGTCGCTGAAAATTCCCTTCGCGATCAGCTATTCGGACTCGCCGCTCTACGTGACCGAAGAGCAGCTCGAATATCTCAACGATTTCGTGAAGCCGGAATGGCGGGGCCTCGCCGATATCGAGCCCGATATCCGCGACGGCATCATCCGTTTCATTCCGCCCGCGCGCGACTTGAAGGAAGGCATCAACGTGCCCAACGTCGCGGCGCGCGTCGCCGAGCGTTTGGGCGTGACGATCCCGCGCGACCAGCGCCGCATCGCCTGGCGCGGCGAGCCGGATATGGAAACGCCGCCGTTCCGCTCCTTCCCCAGTCACGCCGCCGCGTTGCTGCCCGACGCGTGGTTCAAGGACAAGATCGTGCTGGTGGGGGCCGATCTGTCGCTGACCGACCGCTATCGCACGCCGTTTTCGATCGGCCGCGATCGCGGCGACAACCGCATGGCCGGGGTGATCATCCAAGCGCATATCCTGGCGCAGATGCTGGAAGGCCGCGTATCGGCCGAAGACCGGCTGTTCTGGCCGCTGGTGACGACGCTGGCGATCATGGCTTTGATCGGTGCGAGCCTCGGCAATACCGGCGTGCCGATCTGGGCGCGTCTTGCCGGCGGGGTCTTCGCCATCGTGGCGCTTTGGGCCGTGGGCTGGTCGCTGTTCATCGGCAATTATCCCTTCGCCGATTGGGTCGAAGCGTGGCTCGGCGGCAAGTCGATCATCATTCCGCTGACCGAGCCGATCGTCGCTTTGGGCCTCGCCATGTGGCTCAACGACGCGTGGTCGGGACGCGCCGAACGCCAGCAGAAGAAATTCGTCGAAGGCGTGTTCAGCAAATACGTCTCGGGCGAGCTGCTCAAGGAGATCGTCAAGGACCCGAGCTTGCTCGAGCTCAGCGCCAGCCGCCGGCCGATGTCGCTGCTGTTCACCGATGTCGCGGGCTTCACCACGCTTTCCGAAAAGATCACGCCGCAACACCTCGCCGATCTGCTCAACCGCTATCTCGACGGCGCCTGCAAGGAGCTATGGAAATACGGCGGCACGGTCAACCAGTTCACCGGCGACGCGATCTACGCGATGTACAACGCGCCGCGTGCGCAGCCCGACCATCCGCGCATGGCGCTGATGTCGGCGCTGGACATCGACGCGTTCTCCGAGCGCTTCCGCGCCGAGGAGCGCGCGAAGGGCGTGGATTTCGGCGTGACGCGCATCGGCGTGCACACGGCCGAGGCGAATGTGGGGAACTTCGGCTCGACCGAGCGTTTCGAGTTCAAGGCGCTGGGCGATGCGGTCAACACCGCCTCGCGCCTCGAAGGCCTCAACAAGTATTTCGGGACGCGCATCCTGGTCACGCAGCAGACCAAGGATTTCTGCGACGACATCCCGTTCCGCAAAGTCGGCGGCGTGATCGTGAAGGGCAAGACCGAGCCCATTCACGTCTACGAACCGCTGTCGCCCGAACGCGCCAACGACGCGCAGACGCAAAGCTACAACGCCGCCTATGCGCTGATGCGCGACAAGAGCCCCGACGCCCTCGCGGCATTCGAGAAACATTGCGCGGACTTTCCCGAGGACAGCCTTGCGCAATACCATGTCGAACGTCTGCGCGAAGGCGAGAACGGCGACATCTTCGCGATGGCGGAGAAGTAAACCTAAGCCTTCAAACGCCAGGGGCGCGACTCGGTGCCGCGCACCACGCCGAACAGTTTGTCGAACGCGGCCACACCCGATGGTGTGACGCTGAGCACGCGGCTGTCGCGCGACCGGCGCACCCAGCCTTGATCCAGGCAATGGCGGCAGAGTGCGGCTCCCAAACGCCCGGCGAGATGGGAGCGACGCTCGCTCCAGTCGAGGCACGGGCGGCAAGTCAATAGCGACGCATCCGGAGCTTCGACGCCCAATCGCGCGAAGAACGCCGCGCCCGATTCCGTCACCTGCGCGGATTCGTCGTCGAGCACGACATGGCCGCATTCGACCAGCGAATCCGCCAGCGCCACACCCAAGCGCCCGGCGATATGGTCGTAGCAGGTGCGCGCGGCGCGCAAATTCGCGTCGCGCGGGCCGGTGCGCAAAGCCGAAGCACCGCGCGATTCCGCCGCGACCTTCATCAGGCTTTCGAGCATTTCGGCGATGCGCGACGACGCCAGCCGATGATAGCGATGCCGCCCCTGCGCGCGGATCGTCACCAGCCCCGCTTTGGCGAGCTTCGCCAAATGCCCACTAGCGGTCTGCGGCGCGACATTGGCCGCGCGCGCGAGTTCGCCCGACGTCAGCGCGCGCCCGTCCATCAATTCGAGCAGCATCGCCGCACGCGCGGGGTCCCCGGCGAGCGATGCGATTTCGGCCACGGAAGCGATGGTTACCATGCGCCCAATCTAGCACGCGCGTGCCCGCGATAGTTCGGCGGCGGCCGTAACATCGCGGGCGTCGGCCGGGCGATGAACGCGCCCATGAAAACGATCTTCTATGGCTGGCGCGTCGTCGCCGGCGCTTTCGTCGTCGCACTATTCGGCTGGGGCATCGGCTTCTATGCGCCGTCGGTTTATCTGCAAGCGACGATCGACAAGCATGGCTGGCCGATCGGCCTCGTCTCCGCCGCCATCACGTTTCATTTCGCGCTGGGGGCGCTGGCGGTCGCGCAACTGCCGCGTTTGCACAAGCGCTTTGGCGTCGCGCGCGTGACGCTGGCCGGGGCCGTATCGCTCGCCATCGGCGTGATCGCCTGGGCGCATGCGGAAGTACCCTGGCATGTTTTCGCCGCAGCGACCCTCACGGGTATCGGCTGGGTCGCGATGGGGGCGGCGGGCGTCAACGCCATCGTGTCGCCGTGGTTCGAACGGCGCCGGCCGGCGGCTTTGTCCACCGCTTATAACGGGGCAAGCGTGGGCGGCACGTTGTTCACGCCGATTTGGGTCGCCGCCATCGCCGCCTTCGGTTTCGCCGCCGCGTCGATCGGAATCGGGATCGCCATGGTCGCGATCATCGCGGTCCTGGCCGCGACGGTGCTGCGCGCCACACCCGAAGCGATGGGGTTGCGCCCGGACGGCGACGACGCGGCGCAGGCGGCACAAGCCGCCCAGCGGACCGCGCCCGCGCGCATCGAAAGCTTCCGCCAGGACCGCGCTTTCGTGACCCTCGCCGCCGGCATGGCGCTGGGCCTGTTCGCGCAGATTGGGCTTATCGCGCATCTATATTCGCTGCTCGTCCCCGCCTTGGGCCCGCGGATCGCGGCTTACGCCGCCGCATTGTCGACCGTTTGCGCCATTCTGGGCCGCACGGCGATGGGCTGGCTGATGACGCCCGGCACCGATCGGCGTGTCGCGGCCGCCGCGAATTACGCGATGCAGTGCTTGGGCTGCGTTGCGTTCCTGCTGGCGGGCACGGACGGAATCGTCTGGTTGTTCGCGGGCGTGATGCTGGTGGGTTTGGGCATCGGCAACACCACGTCGCTGCCGCCGCTGATCGCGCAGATGGAGTTCGCGAAGGCCGATGTTCCCAAGGCCGTGGCGCTTTCGGTCGCGATCGGCCAAGGGACTTATGCGTTCGCGCCCTTCGCCTTCGGCCTGCTGCGCGAGACGAGTGCCGCATGGAGCGTGTTCGCCGTCGCCATCGCGATCTATCTGATCGCGGCTGGCTGCTATCTTGCCGGACGCGCTAGCGCGCCCAAACGCGGTCGAGCTTGACGAAGCGGTTGACGATCGCCAGCAGCGCCACCGTGCCGACGATGGTGAGCGCCGAGATCGCATGCACCGTCGGCTCCAGGCTGAACGACGCTTCGGCATAGATGCGCACCGGCAGCGTCTGCATGCGCGCGGTCGTCAGGAACGACGTCACCGTCACCTCGCCGAACGAGATGAGGAAGGCGAGAATGCCCGCGACCGCGAGGCCGGGGGCGAGATTGGGCAGGATGGTCGTCACGAAGACGAGACCGCGCGTCGCACCCAGCGACGACGCCGCTTCCTCCAAGCTGCGGTCGAGTTGCAGCACCGAGGTGCGCAACATCGAGATGCAGAACGGCAGAATTACGACCACATGCACCATCACCAAGCCCCAGAAAGGCGGGATGGCGATGAACCATTGCAGCAGGCGCAGCATGCCCACCGCGATGGCGACATGCGGCAGCGCCAAAGGCAGCATCCAAAACGCGGCGACGGCCCCCTTGCCCGGAAACTCCGCGCGCACCAGCGCGAACGCCGCCGGCAGAGCGAGCGTCAACGCGATCAGCATCGAGATCAGCGCGAGTTCCAGCGAATTCCGCGCGTCGCGCAGATAGGTCGAGGCGTCAAACGCCGCCGCGTACCATTTGAACGTGAAGGCGCGGAACCCCGCGACGCTCGCTTGCGGCACGTCGTTGAACGACTGCACGACCACCAGCGTCAGCGGGAAGATCAGCAGGAAGATCGCGAGGCCGAGCAATACGCGCGCGACGATCCCGCCCGCCGCATCGCCCAGCGCCACCAGCCTGCGCGCAAGTTCCGGCGGCAATTCGAAAGCGAACGGCTTCGCCCCCGCCTTTTGCAGCCACGGCGTGAGCACACGCACGACGCGTTCGGCCAGCACCGCGAAAGCGATGCCCCAGACGAGCATGATCACCGCCATCGCGGCGGCGGTCGGCGCGTTGAGATTGGTCAGCGCTTCCTGCCACACGATCATGCCGGCGACCCAAACCTTCTTGCCGCCCAGAATGGTCGCCGAAACATAGGCCGTCGAGGCGAGCAGGAAGACGATGGTGAGCCCGGCGCGCAAACCCGGCAGCGACAAGGGCAGCGTGACCGCGAAGAAGCGCCGGATGCGCGAAGCGCCCAACGACGCGGCCGCTTCGTCCAAGCGCTTGTCGGCCTGCACGAGGGAGTCGTACAGCGCCAGCACCATGAACGGCAGAAAGACCTGCGTGAGTGCCAAGCCCACCGCAAAATGCGTGAACAGCCAGCCTTGCGGGCGGCCGAGGCCGAGCGGCGACAGCAGCCCGTTCACCAACCCGTCGGGGGCGAGCAGCAGCACGATGCCGAGCGAACGCACGACCACGTTGGTCAGCAGCGGGATCAACACGATAGCAAAGGCGTAAGGCCGCCATTGGGCGGGCAGGCGCGCGAGCCACAAAGCGAGCGGATAGCCGAGCGTGGCGGCGGCGAGCGTCACGCCCAAGCCCAGCAGGATCGTGCTTGCGATCGTCTCGATATAGTAGCTGTCGCCCAGGATCGCCGCGAACTGCGCGAGGCTGGGCATCAACGAAATGGGCGCGAACGGATCGGGCGATTCCTGTACCGCCAGCAGCAGCACGATCGCCATCGGGGCCGCGAAAGCGACCAGCAACCACAAAGTGGCCGGGACGGCGAGCGCCATCCCGGCCAGTGTTTGACGAACCGTGTTCACGTCGTGCGGGTCGAATCAGCCCGCGATTTCGCGGTTGAAGCGCGACGTCCACGCCGCCTGCTGCGCGATCACGTGGTCCCAATCGAAGTCGACCAGCTTGTTCACGTCGGCCCCCAGCACCAGCTTGGGCGCCAGATCGGCCGGGATGTTCAAGCCCGATACGGTCGGCGAATAATAGATGTCGCGCGCGTATTGCATCTGGCAGGCTTCCGACAGATGCAGGTCGATGAACGCTTCGACCAGCGCCTGATTCTTGGTGCCGACCGTCGGGCAGGCGACGTTGGTCGCGATGACTTGGCCTTCGACCGGATTGGCAATGGCGATGTTCGGGTTGCGGCTTTCGGCGTAGGAGCGCGTGAAGGAGCCGAACTCGATCGAGATGTCCGCGACACCCTGATCGAACATCGTATAGAGCTGGTCCTGGCTGCCTTGGATCGCGGCGAAGGGCTTCAGCTCGCGGATTTTCGCGAAGCCGGGATCGATCGCGCGTTCGGAGCCGCCGAACAGCTTGGCGACCATCAGCAGCGCCGCGGTCCCTTGGGCGCCGGGATAAGACGGCCACGCGATGCGGCCCTTCCATTCCGGCTTCCACAAATCCTTCCACGACGTCACTTCGCCCTTGCGCTTGTCGTAGACGACCGTGACCGGATTGAACGCGACGCCATAGCCGCCGAGCTTGGCGGATTCGTACAGGTTCTTGGCGTTGGGCACGCGGTCGATCGCCGGGGCTTGCGTGACGCCGTCGCGCACCGCCTGACGGCTTTCGAAGATGTTGAGATAGATGAGATCGAACGAGGGCCGGCCGCGTTCCTGATAGGCGCGCGCGCGGCGTTCCGGCGTGCCGCCGAGAACGTAGTTGATCTTGACGCCGTATTTCTCCTCCAGCGGACGCACGATGTGCTGGCGGGTGATGCGTTCCTGCGCGCCGCCCCAAATGCCGACGACGAGCTCGTCGCCGCGGCGGATCTGCGCGACGGCGTTGAGCCCGAAAATCGCGGGCGAGGCGAGCGTGGCGCCGGCCGAGGCGGCCAACAATCGACGACGGGAAATCATGCGGAGACTCCTTCGTTAGGGGAAGACGAAATCCAGGCGATCGCGTCGTCGTCGCCGGCGAGGAAACATTCTTCGCCGGGGGCGGGGATCGCCTCGCTCGAGGGGCGGATGACACGAATGGAAGCACCCGCCGCGTCGATTTCCAGATCGTGGAAATCGCCGAGATACGCGACATCGCGCACGATCCCGCGCGCCAGGAACCGCCCCGCGCCCAAGGCGCGGCTCACGCGCAAACGCGCGGCGCGCAGCACGATCAATTCGGCGTCTTCGGGCGTGTCGGGCCCGACCGCGCAGCGCGCGCCATCGGGCAACGCGAACAAACCGCCCGCGCGCGCGCCCTTGATCACGGTGCGCGCCCCCAGGAATTCGGCGGTGAAGCGATGCCGGGGCGCGTCGCACAAAGCTTGCGGATCGGCGACTTCGACCAAGCGGCCGTGATCCATCACGGCGATGCGATCGGACATGGCGAGCGCTTCGGCCTGATCGTGGGTGACGAACACCGTGGTGATCGACAAGCGGCGCTGAAGGCTGCGGATTTCGTTGCGCATCTCGGCGCGCAAGGCGGCGTCGAGATTCGACAAGGGTTCGTCGAGCAACAGCACGTCCGGTTCGATCACCAGCGCGCGCGCCAACGCCACGCGCTGCTGCTGGCCGCCGGAAAGCTGTGCGGGGTAGCGTTCGGCCAAATGCGCCAAGCCGACAAGTTCCAGCGCCGCTTTCACGCGGGACGCGCGATCGGGCTTGTTCACGAAACGCATGCGCAGGCCGAAGCCGACATTGTCCGCGACGGTCAGATGCGGGAACAGCGCGTAGTTCTGGAAGACGTAGCCGATATTGCGCCGATGGGGCGCCGCGTTCTGGATTTCCCGCCCGCCCACACGGATAGCGCCGGAAACGGGTGTGACGAACCCGGCGATCATCCGCAGCGTGGTGGTCTTCCCGCAGCCCGACGGCCCCAGGATGGAGAGCAACTCGCCCTTCCCGGCGGTCAGCGTCAGGTCGTTGACGACCGGCGTTTTCCCGTATTGGGCGCAGACATTGGCGATTTCAAGAAACGGCATTCGCACGAACCTCGTCGAACGCCTTTTACAGCAATCGCTATGCCAGTACAGCCAAAGACCCCAGAATCGTGCGCGCTTCGACGGACGCCCAATCCCATTCGATCCCCAGACCGGGGGAATTCGACGCCTGGGCCATGCCGTCGACGATTTTGACCCGGCTGGCGGCGATCTGGTCGAGCTGCGGAATGTATTCAAGCCATAGGGAATTCGGCACCGCGCAGCACAAGGCGAGATGCAGCTCCATCAGGAAATGCGGGGCCACGTTCACGTTCGCGCATTCGGCCATATGCGCGACTTTGAGCCACGGCGTGATCCCGCCGATGCGCGCCACGTCGACCTGCACCAGACCGCAAGCGTTGCGCTTCAAGTATTCGGCGAAATGGCCGGGCGAATAAAGCGACTCCCCCACCGCGATCGGCAGGCTGGTCCCGGCCTGCAGGCGGACATGCCCGTCGATATCGTCGGCCGGCAACGGTTCTTCGAACCAATCCAGATCGACGCGTTCGTAAAGTTTCGCGCGGCGCAACGCCTCGGCGGCGGTGAAGCGCTGATTGGCGTCGACCATCAGCGCGAAGCCGCGACCCGTCGCCTCGCGCACCGCTTGGAGGCGCTCCAGATCCTCGCCGCCGGTCGGCTTGCCGACTTTGACCTTGGCGCCCTTGAAGCCTTCTTTCTTCGCCTTGACCGCTTCGGCGACGAGCATCTCGATCGAATGATGCAGCCAGCCGCCTTCGGTCGTGTAGACGGGGATCGCGTCCTTCGCCCCGCCCGCTTCGACATGCAAAGGCCGGCCGGCCTTGCGGCAGCGCAAATCCCACAACGCCGTGTCGATCGCGGCCATCGCGAGCGCGGTGATCGCCCCCACCGTCGTCGCATGGGTGTGGAACAACATGCGGTTCCACAACCGCTCGACGAACGCCGCGTCCTTGCCCAGCAGGAACGGCCCCAAATGATCGCGCAGCAACGCGACGACCGACGAGCCGCCCGTCCCGATCGTGTAGCTGTAGCCGGTCCCGACCGCGCCGTCGGCGTCCCAGATGCGGACGATCGGCGTTTCCTGGCGCACGAAGCTTTGAATGGCGTCGGTGCGCACGACGGGCGGCATGAGATCGACCTGACGTATCTCCACGCGCACAATTTTCGCCATTTCATTCCTCCCGATTTTCCGGTTACATTAACCGCACAATTGCGGATCGGGAACGCCCGACCGCGCAAAAACAGGGGGTTACGCATATGGTGGTCGCGAAAATTTCTCGCGCGGCGGGCGCTTTGGCGCTGGCGGCGTTGATGTTCGGGCCGGGCGCCGCGGACGCGCAGCAGCGCCTGAAATGGGCCCATGTCTACGAAACGAACGAGCCCTATCACACCGAAGCGGTGTGGGCCGCGCAGGAAATCCAGCGACGGACCAATAACCGCTACGCGATCGACGTCCACGCCGCGTCGGCGCTGGGCAACGAGCAGCAGATCAATCAGGCCCTGCCGCTGGGCACGATCGACATCATCTATACGGGTGCCGCCTTCGCCGGCGCGTCGTTCCCGCCGATCGCGATTTCCAACGCGCCCTATATGTTCCGCGATTTCGACCATTGGAAAGCCTACGCGGAATCGCCGTTGTTCCAGGAATTGTCGAAGGGCTACAACGACAAAACCCGCAATCAGATCGTCGCGTTCACCTATTACGGCGCGCGCCACACGACCGCCAACAAGGCGATCAATACGCCCGCCGACATGCGCGCGATGAAGCTGCGCGTGCCCCAGGCGCCGCTCTATCTGATGTACGCCAAAGCCGTGGGCGCCAACGCCACGCCGATCGCCTTCGCGGAAGTGTATCTCGCGTTGCAGAACAAGACGGTCGACGGCCAGGAAAATCCGCTGCCGACGATCCAGGCGAAGAAATTCTACGAAGTGCAGACCCATATCAACCTGACGAGCCACATCTTCGAATCGCTCGTCACGGTGATCGGCCCGCCGACCTGGAACCGCCTGTCGGCCGACGACAAGAAAACGTTCGAAGCCGTGCTGAAGGAAGCCGCCGGCCGCGCGACCACGGCGATCCGCACGGCCGAGCTGCAACTGCCCGAATGGTTCAAGCAGCAGGGCAAAACGGTCGTGACGCCCAACACCGCCGCCTTCATCGAAGCCGCCAAGCCGCTGCATAACGACGCGTCGGCGGGTGCGGGCTGGACGAAGGACCATTACGACCGGCTCCAGGCGCTCGGCCGCCGCGGGAGCTGAAATTTCGACACGATCGAGGGCGGGGGCCCAGCCGTTGCGGGCCCCCGTTTCGTTTTAGACGTATCGCCGGGAGCATTCCGCACGTGAGCAACGCCAATAACGGGCCCGATCTGGGCGATCCCACGATCGGCAATTCGGACGAGATTCCCGTCGATCTGCGCGACTACGGCCCCGAGGATTGGGCGGCCTTCGCGCTGTTTTGGGCGCTGGCGTTCGTGGTGTTCCTCCAGTTCTTCACGCGCTACGTGCTGAACGATTCGCTCGCCTGGACCGAGGAGATCGCGCGCTATCTGCTGATGACCGTGACCTTCGTCGGCGGCGGCATGGCGGTGCGCAAAGTCACCCACATCCATGTCGAGTTCCTTTACGTCTACATGCCGCGCGCCGTCGCGCGCGCCGCGTCGATGCTGGTGGAGGCGATCCGCATCGGGTTCTTCGCCTACGCGACCTATCTTTCGTGGTTCGTGACCCAGATCATGCTGAACCAGCGCATGGTGGTGATCGACATCCCCATGGCCTGGGTTTACGCGCCCTGCATGATCGGCCTCGCCATCATGACCTTGCGTTCCATACAAGTCGCCCTGCGCCATTGGCGCGAAGGCGACAGCCCGCTCACCCGCGTCAGCGTCGAAGGCCGCCACCAATGATCGCCGCCCTGCTCCTTTCCTTCGTCTTTCTGCTGTGCGTGGGCGTGCCGGTCGCGATCGCGCTGGGCGGCGCGTCGCTGCTCTATGTCGTGCTCGAAGGGACGACGCCGCATCTGGTCGTCATCTACCGCATGATGGCGGGCGTGGATTCCTTCCCGCTGCTGGCGATCCCGTTCTTCATCATGGCGGGCTCGCTGATGAATTCGGCGGGAATCACCGAACGCATCTACGATTTCGCACTGGCGCTGGTCGGCTGGCTGAAAGGCGGCTTGGGCCATGTCAACGTCGTCGGCTCGGTCATCTTCGCGGGCATGTCGGGCACGGCGGTCGCTGATGCGGGCGGGCTCGGCAATATCGAGATCCGCGCGATGCGCGATCACGGCTACGACGTCGATTTCGCCGTCGGCATCACGGGGGCTTCGTCCACCGTCGGGCCGATCATCCCGCCGTCGCTGCCGCTGGTCATCTACGGCGTCATGGCCAACGCGTCGATCGGGCAGTTGTTCGCCGCCGGCCTGCTGCCGGGCCTGTTCATGGCCGCGACGATGATGGCGATGGTCGCGTGGTACGCGCATGTGCGCGGCTTCAACGCCGACGCGGTGTTCTCGTGGGCCGTGCTCGGCCACACGTTCAAGCGCGCGATCCTGCCGCTGCTGACGCCCGTGCTGCTGATCGGCGGCATGACGACGGGCGTGTTCACGCCGACCGAAGCGGCGATCGCCGCCACCGCCTACGCGCTGTTCCTGGGTATGGTCGTCTATCGCACGCTGACCTGGCGCGGCTTGATCCGCGTCTCGATGGAGACGATCGAGACG
Organism: Alphaproteobacteria bacterium; assembly: GCA_017308135.1. Taxonomy (NCBI): domain Bacteria; kingdom Pseudomonadati; phylum Pseudomonadota; class Alphaproteobacteria; species Alphaproteobacteria bacterium. Next base: position 822,337 of record JAFKFM010000006.1, on the reverse strand, counting down.
ACCGCGATCGTGCTGCTGATCGTCGCGGGCGCGTCGATCTTCGGCTACATCATCACCACCACGCGCGTGACCGACGAGATCGCGACGATGGTCCTGTCGGTGACGAGCGAACCGTGGGCGGTGCTGCTGCTGGTCAACATCTTCCTGCTGGTGATCGGCTGCTTCATGGAGACGATCGCCGCGATCACAATTCTGGTGCCGGTGCTGCTGCCGCTGATGGAAAAGATCGGCGTCGATCCCGTGCATTTCGGCATCATCATGGTGCTGAACCTGATGATCGGGCTGCTGACGCCGCCGGTCGGGATGGTGCTCTACATCCTGGCGCGCGTGGCGAATATCAGCTTCGAACGCACGACCAAGGCTTGCGCGCCGTTCCTGATCCCGCTGGTGATTTCGCTGCTGGTGGTGACCTATTGGCCGGAAATGGTGCTGTTCCTGCCCAATTATTTCTATCGCTGAGGTTTGAGCGCCAGCTTGTAGCCAAGACCGCGCTGCGTTTCGATGCCGCAATCCGCACCGGCTTCGGTCAGGCGTTTGCGCAAGGCCGAGACATAGACCTCGATCGCGTTGGACGCGATTTCATCGCCGAAGCCGTACAGCGCGTCTTCGAGCTGGGCGCGGCTGACGATCTGGCCGGGGCGGCGCGCCAATGCGCCGAGCACGCCCAATTCGCGCCGCGTGAGTTTGAGATCCTTGCCGTCGACCTTGGCAACCTGGCCTTCGACATCGACCGCCAGATTGCCGAGGCCCAGCGTGGCGCCCGCCAAGGCGGCGGGCCGGCGAAGCAGCGCTTGAATGCGCGCGACCAGTTCCTCCATGTCGAACGGCTTGGCGAGGTAGTCGTCCGCGCCCGCCTTCAATCCGGCGACGCGCTGATCGGCGCGGCCGCGCGCCGACAGGATCAAGACCGGAAATTGACGCTTGGCGCGCCGCAGCTCGGCGAGGAAATTCAAACCGTCGCCGTCGGGCAGGCCCAGATCGAGCACGAGCGCGTCATAAGCGACGCCCGCCAGCGCCGCGCGCGCGGCTTCCACATCGCCCGCCGTATCGGCGGCGTAACCCGCCCGGCGGAGTTGGGCACGGGCCAGATCGGCCACATCTTCGTCGTCATCGACAATCAGGATGCGCATGACGGACGATTCTATAGCACGATTCGTGCAATGTTTACTGGGCTTTGGGTCCGATCCGCCCCGCCCGGCGGTTCCAACCGGACCGGAAACGCTCTAGGCTTGCCTCCGGAATGTTCAATCCGCGCAAATGGCTCGGCGATCGCAGCGCCGCCCTGACCCTGGCGGCTCTGGCCCTGCCCGGCCTGGCGGCTTTGTGGATCGGGGTCGAGATCCATCGCGAAACGCGCGCGGCGGCGGAGGCCGCACGGGCCGGGTTCGTGCGGCTGGCGGCGGTCGAGGATCTGCAAGGCCGTATCCAGGCCGCGGCGCTGACCATGCGCGACGGGTTGAGCGATCCGGGGCCGCGCGCTTGGGACCGCTTCGACGACGCCGTCGCGCGGCTGCAAGTGGCGATGCAGAACCTGCGCGACTTGACCCGCCCCGGCGATCCGCCGGTGGAACCGCTGGCGCAGATGATCGTGCGCGGGATCGAAGTCTGGCGCGAGTTCCGCGAACTCGACCGCCTCGGCCGTACCCAAGAAGCGCTGGATCGGATCGCGCAGCCCGATTACCGCGTCAACGGTAGTCGGGTCGTCGACGCCGTGCGGCAGCTGATCGCGGACGAGCGCGCCGCCGCGATCGGCCGTCAAAACGAGCACGAAATCCATATCGATCGGAAACTGATCTGGCTGGCGATTTCGGGGGCGGTACTCGCCTGTCTTCTCGTTCTCGCGTTGCGGATGAACGCGCGCGACGCGGAGAAACGCGCGGCGGACGCGCAGCGCTGGCGCCTGGCGCTCGACACCATGAGCGACGGCTTGATCTATTACGACGAGAACGGCGTGCTGGCGATGTCCAACCCGCGCGTCGGCGCGATGTTCCCGCAAATCGCCGACGTCTTCGTGCCCGGCACGCGGTTCGACGAGGTGCTGCGCCGCGCGCACGCGGCCGGCATTCTGAACGATCCGGCCGGGATCGACGCGCATATAAAACGCCGCCGCGAAGAGCGCCGCATGGCGACGCAACGCCGCGAATTGGCGCTGACCGACGGGCGCACGATTCTGATTCGCGAGGCGAACACGCCGGAAGGCGGCCGCCTGCTGGTGCTGTCGGACGTGACGGCCGAGAAATCCGCCGACCGCGCGAAAGCCGATTTCGTTTCGACCGTCAGCCACGAATTGCGCACGCCGCTCACCTCCATTTCCGGCGCGCTGGCGCTGGTGGGGGCCGGAACGGCCGGCGACATGGCGCCCAAGGCGCGCCAATTGGTCGATATCGCCAACCGCAACGCCGAGCGACTCGCCCGCCTCGTCGACGATCTTCTCCAGGTCCAGCGTCTGGAAGCGCCGATCGACGATCTCAAACTCGTCCCCGTCCCGCTCGACGCGCTGCTCGACCGCGCGGCGCGCGAAATCGGCCCGATGGCGTTGAAGCGCGGCGTGCATGTGGCGCGCACCGGCCACGTGCCGGGCGAAGCGCTTGTGTGGGGCGACGAGCATCGCCTGATCCAGGTGCTGCACAATCTTCTGTCCAACGCGGTGAAGTTCTCGCCGGCGGGCGAGCGCGTGGAACTCGCCGCGCGGCGCGGCGGCGACCATTGGCGCATCGCCGTATCCGATCGCGGGCCCGGCATTCCGCCCGCCTTCCGGGGCCAAGTCTTCCAGCGTTTCGCCCAAGCCGATAGCGGCGACACGCGTGCGCGCGGCGGCACGGGGCTGGGCTTGTCGATCGCCAAGGCGATCGTCGATAAACTGGGCGGGCGCATTTCGTTCGAAACCGAAATGGGGACGGGCACGACCTTCACGATCGAGTTGTCGACCGCCGAAGCGGAGAGATCGGCATGAGCAAAGCGCCCTTGCGGAAAGTGATGCTGGTCGAGGATGACCCGGATATCCGCGAGATCGCGGAGATGGCGCTGGGCACGGTCGGCGGGTTCGAGGTGATGGCCTGCGCGTCGGGCGGCGAAGCCTTGCGCAGGGTCGACGCCTTCGCGCCGCAGCTCGCGGTCATCGACGTGATGATGCCCGCGATGGACGGCCCCACGCTGTTCGCGAGTTTGCGCGCACGCCCCACGACCGCGAAATTGCCCATCGTGTTCATGACCGCGAAGGTCCAGCCCGAGGAGATCGTGCGCTGGCACGCGCTGGGGGCGGCCGACGTGGTCGCCAAACCCTTCGATCCGCTGGCGCTGGCCGACCGTTTGCGCGCGATCTGGGCCAAGCTGGATGTCTGACGCCGAGGATCCCGTCGCCGCGGCGATCGCGCGCTTCCGCCAGCGTTACCCCGCGCGCATCGACGAGATCGAGGCCGCGTGGAAAGCCGGCGACAACAAGGCCGCCGAAACCGCGTCGCATCGTTTGAAGGGTGCTGGCGGCACGTTCGGCATGGCCGAAGCGAGTGCGATCGCCTATCGGCTGGAATGCGCTTTCGCGGAAAATCGGCTCGACGCGGTCGCCGCCGATATCGCGGCGTTGCGCGAATTGGGGAAGTAACCTTGGAAATCGTTCTTCTGGGAACCGGCTGCCCGCAATGCGATCCCGATCGCCGGGGCCCCGCGACGCTCGCCATCGGCGGGAATGCGCGCATCCTGATCGATTGCGGTTCCGGGGTCACGCAGCGTCTGGTCGAAGCGGGCACATCGGGTGCGGCGATCGACGCGTTGTTCCTCACGCATCTCCACAGCGACCATCTGGTCGATTTCTATCAGCTGGTGATTTCCAGCTGGCATCAAGGCCGCGATAGGCCGCAACGCGTCTTCGGCCCGCCGGGGACGCGCGATTTCGTCGACGGCACGATGGCGCTATGGGCGGCGGAGCGCGCGCAACGCATCGCGCACGAGAAACGCGCTTCGACCGAAGCCTTCAAGATCGAAACGACCGAGATGGTCGCGGGCGACGTCATCGCCATTGGGGACGCGCAAGTGCGCGTCGTGCCCGTGGCGCATCAACCCGTCAAACACGCGTTCGGCTTCGTGATCGAGGCCGACGGGCAGAAAGCCGCGTTCAGCGGCGACACCGCCTATTGTCCGGATCTGATCGCCGCCGCCAAGGGGGCGGATGTGCTTGTCCACGAATGCTTCCTGCATGCGGAGATGAAGCCGGTGCCCGGCGTGCGCGCCGCCGCGACGATCGATGCGGTGCGGTCCTATCACACACCGCCCGAAGACGTCGGCCGCGTGGCGAAGGAAGCCGATGTCGCGTGCCTGCTGCTCAATCATTTCGTGCCGGTGCGCTTCGATCGCAATGCCGCATTGGATGCGGTGCGCCAAACCTATAAGGGCCCGGCGGTCATCGGCGAAGATCTGATGCGCTACGATATTGCCACGCGGCGCCTCGCCCATCGCGGCGGCTTGATCGGGTTTTGAATATGGATTTCGGCGGTTTTCAACGCCCCGCTTCGGGCACGCTTGCGGTCGATCACATCGCGCATTGGGTGCCCGATCGCGCGGCGGCCTTCGACGAACTCGTGCGGCTCGGCTTCGCACCCACGCCGTTTTCCGAGCAATTCACCCGCGCGAATCCGGAAGCGCCGCCCATCTCGGCGGGAACCGGCAATCATTGCGCGATGCTGGAACGCGGCTATCTCGAATTCCTCGCCCCCATCGGCGATACGCCAAACGCCGCGACGCTGCGCGCCGGTATCGCGCGTTATACGGGCGTGCATCTGATCGCCTTCGGCACGGTCGAGCCCGACGCCCAGCACGCCAGGCTGGCGCGCGAAGGCTTCGCGCCGCTGGATCCCGTCGCCTTGCAGCGGGAAATCGAAACGCCCTCCGGCCCGCGTACCGCAAGGTTCTCCGTGGTGCGGACCGTCGCCGGCGCGATGCCGGAAGGCCGGGTGCAATTCGTCGAGCACAAAACGCCCGAGCATTTATGGCAGGCGCGCTGGATCGCACATCCCAACACGGCTTATGCGCTGACCCACGTTCATCTTTGCGTCGCGGACCCCACCGAAGCAGCCGCGCGTTTCGCGCGCTATACCGGGTTGCCCGCGACGGCGATCGACGGTGCCCCCGGCATCGCCAGCGCGCGCGGCGATCTGGTGTTCCGCGACGCCACCGCCGCAAAGGCCGCGTTCGGCATCGATCCGCCCGCCTTGCCGTGGATCGCCGGCTATACGCTGGCCTGCCGCGATTTGACGAAAGCACCGGCGGGGCGCCAGACCGCGCGCGGGCGCGTCGTCGTGCCCGCGTCCGCCTTGGGCGGCGTCATCGTATTTGAAGCGGCTTAAGCCGAGGCTTTGTTGACGTATTCGAGCGGGATCAGCGCGTCGGTCGCCGGGCGTTCCAGCTGCACGACGAAGGCGATGCGCCCGTCGACGAAGCGCAATTCCTTGCGCGCGCGCATCGGCAGCGGAATGCCCGTGCCCTTGCAGTGGCGGATCATCGCTTGCGACAGCGCCGAGGCGTCGAACTCGACATGCTTGGGCGGCTCGCCCTTTTTGGCGTAGACGAGCTTCACCGCGAAAGACGCGCGATCCACGGCCATTTTGACCACGCGGCCGGGCGGCAATTTCATGCCTTGGGTGCGCGCGTGCTCGATCAGCGCGACGACGATTTCCCGGTCTTCGAAGAAGACGATGCGATACTCGCTGCTCACGCCGAAATACGAACCCTAATAGGAACGCTGGAATACCAGCCGAGGATAATACGCCATCTGCGGTTTAGAAGCGATCCTTGGCCGAACGAATCGCCGCGAAAACCGCCGTCGCATCGCGGCCTTGCAGGCCATAGGCCGCGGCCAGGGCCGGATCGTCGGCGCGCAGGAAGGGATTCGTCGCCTTCTCCACCCCCAATAGCGAGGGCACGGTCGCCTCACCCTTGGCGCGGGCGGCGTCGATTTCCCCCGCCCTTGCGGCCAGCGCCGCGTTGGCGGGATCGGCGGTCACGGCGAAGCGCGCATTGGATTGGGTGTATTCATGTGCGCAATAGACGCGCGTATCGTCCGGCAGTGCGCGGAATTTCAGCAGCGAGGCCCACATCTGGTCCGGCGTGCCTTCGAACAACCGGCCGCAGCCCAACGCGAACAGCGTATCGCCGCAGAACAGCGCCTTGCCGTCCGCGAACCAGAAGGCGATATGGCCCCTGGTATGTCCCGGCACGTCGAAGACCCGCGCGGTCGCGTCGCCCAAGGTGATCGTGTCGCCCTCCGCCAGCGCCAGATCGATGCCCGGAATCCGGTCGCGATCGGCCAGCGGCCCGACGATCCGGCAGCCATAACGCGCCTTCAACGCCAGGTTCGCGCCGACATGATCGTTGTGGTGATGCGTGTTCAGGATATGGGTGAGCCGCCACCCGGCGCGGTCCAGTTCGGCCACAACCGGTCCTTCGACCGCCGGATCGACCACGGCGACCGTTTGGCCGCTGCGCAGCAGCCAGACATAGTTGTCCTTCAGGACCGGGATACGCGTGATTTCGAGCATTCTCGGCAAATTTTCCCGTTCGACGAATTTTCAACCCCAACATTTTACTGCCGGAAGCCGGGCCGGTAATATCCCTTTCGGCGTACCGGGACCGCGTAACGATGTTCAAATCCGAAAACTTCGAAATCCACTGCCTGCGCGACAATCGCTGGATGATCGAGACCAGCATCGGCTCCCAATCGGAGGCCGAGGCTTTCGCGCGGAAGATGCTGGAGAAAAAAGACGTTTTCGGCGTCAAAGTCGTCCGGGAACGCAAAGGCTCGTCGGGCAACACCTCCGAATCCGTCGTCTTTTCCAAGACCAAGGAAAAGCGCGAGGAGAAGGTCCAGATCGTACCGGTCGATGCGGCGCCGATGTGCGAGGAAGTCGAAGATTGCTACGGCATGGCCTCGCGCATGGTGCTGAACCGCCTGTTCCGGCAGTACTTCGACAAGCAGAACATCACCCCGATGGAGGTGATGCACAATTATCGCGAGTTCAAGCGCCTGCAGGATTCCGATTCGCTGATGACCAGCGCCATCGGCATGCTGGCGACGTTGCAGGCCCAAGCGGGCGGCATGAACGCGACCCAGCGGCGCGACACGCTCTATAAATTCCTCAAGGAAATGTCGGATCGCGTGCGCGATATCGATTCCTCGCCGCTGCCCTCGATCAAGCTGCTGGGCGTCGACGAGGTGATGAAGAAGATCGCGCCCAAAGCGGGCGAGGATAAGGGCAACGCCGAGTTCCTGTTCCGCGCCGCCGTCAGCCGCGATCTGATCGACATCCGCAGCTTCATCGGCAAGCTCGACCGCGCGCTGATGTGGGCCGACGACAGCCAGGACGACGAGGCCGCCCAGTTGCTCGACGATTTCGTCTGCGACGTGCTGGGGGCCGCCGAAGTCGTGCAGGAATTGCTCGGCGATCAGCCCAATCTGTTCGCCGCCTTGTCGCGCCTGCTCGATCTCGCCGAAGGCAAATGGGACGCGCCCCCGCCGGGTGCGGCAGCCCCCAGTGTGGATGGCCCCAAAGCGGCCGCCGCCGCCGAAGCCGACGCCGCCGAGGAGGATCGCGCCGTCAAGATCGGCCGCCTGATCGTCAACGGCAAATTGCCCAATACCGGCCGCGTGTTGATGGAGCGTGTGCGCCTGCAATTGCAGGGCACGAACCCGCTGATGCGCAGCGACCCGGAACAGGAAGTGCCCTGTTTCCGCCAATTGCTCGACCGGCTGGTGCCCGACAACGGCAAGATCGTCGGCGGCACCGACATGATCGAAGCGCTCGTCCAGCGCAAATCGCGGATCATGAATCGCGGCGGCAGCGCCGGTTTCCGCGCGGCGGCCGGCTGGATCGCGATGGTGATGCTGAACCCGTCGCGCAAGGCGCGGTTCTGCATCGCGCTGACGCAGACCGCGACGGGCAAGCAATACCCGAACGAATCCTTCGGCTTGATCGACGACATGTTCGTGAAAGTCGAATCGATCGCCGATATCGCCAAGGCGCGCGTTCCCCCGAACGAACGCATGGCCGCGATCACCCAAGTGTGGAACGAGTTCCGCGCCGCACCCATTCCGCTGGAATTCGCCGACCGGGTCTGCACGCGGCTCGACGATCTGCTGCTGCACTACATCAAGGCCGAGCGCATTCTCGAGAAGATCGACGATCCCTCGCGACCCTTGCGTTTGCGCACGATGATGCTGATGAAGCTTTGCCTGCCCACGTCGCTGCCGCCGGGCAAAGCGTCGGATCTGGCACGCGGCATCATCATCGACAAGCTGAAGCGCCCGAATTTCGAGGGCGAGGTCGTCGCCGACATCTCCGATCCGACCGAGAAGGCGAAGGCCCAGCGCGACATCTTCCTGCTGATGCGCCAAGCCGGCTTCATGTGAGCGCGTCCGAACTTCCGCCCACCGACGACGAACTCCTCGCCCGGCGTATCGCGCGCGGCCTTGCCCGCGCGTTGGGCCGCGAAGGCTGGACCAGCCTCGCGGAATTTCCGCTGGCAAGCGGACGGCGCGCCGATCTGATGGCGCTGTCCGACGACGGGCGCTTCCTGCTGATCGAGATCAAATCCTCGGCGCAGGATTTCCGCACCGACCGCAAATGGCCGGAATATCTCGAATGGTGCGACCTGTTCGCCTTCGCGGTCGCCGAGGATTTTCCGTTCGATCTGCTGCCGCCCGAACCGGGGCTTTACGTCGCCGACGCCTATGACGCCGCGTTGCGCCGGCCGTTGCAGGCGACCGAGAAAATGCCGGCGGCACGGCGCAAGGCGCTGACCTTGCGCTTCGCGCGCCTTGCCGCCGACCGCTTGCGCCGGGTTCTCGACCCGGGCGTTTAGCGCGCGATTTTTTTAAGGGTGTTGGTCGTACTCTGGCCTTCGATCAGCCGGGCGAGCACGACGCGCCCGCCCCAGCTTTCGACCTCGGTCGCACCGACCACCTTGTCCTTGGTGTAGTCGGCCCCCTTCACCAGCACGTCGGGGCGGATCGCCTTGATCAACTCCATCGGCGTGTCTTCGGCGAAGATCGCGACGAGATCCACGTTGCCGAGCGACGCGAGCACGGCGGCGCGCGCGGCTTCGGTTTGCACGGGCCGCGTCGGACCCTTCAAGCGCTTCACCGACGAATCCGCGTTCAGGCCGACGATCAGCTTGTCGCAGGCGGCGCGCGCCTGGCCGATCAGCGACACATGGCCGGGGTGCAGCAGATCGAAACACCCGTTGGTGAAGCCGACCTTCAAGCCCTGGCGGCGCCAGCGTTCGGCCTGGTCCTGCGCTTGATCCAACGTCGCGAGTTTGCTTTCGCCGCTGGCAAGATCGTCGTGGCGCAACTCGCGCACCAGATCGGCGCCATACGCGACCGCCGTGCCGACTTTCGCGACCACGACCGACGCCGCGACCGAGGCGAGGCGCGCGGCTTCGAGCGGTGTCAGGCCCGCCGCGATTCCGGTCGCGAGTGTCGCAACGACCGTGTCGCCCGCCCCCGACACGTCGTAGACCTCGCGCGCCAAGGCCGGCAGATGATGCACCTTGCCGCGCGCGGGGATCAGGCTCATGCCTTCGGCGCCGCGCGTCACCAGCACGTAATCGCATTCGGCGGTCTTGATGATTTTCTTGGCCGCGCGTTCGACCTGGGCGTCGTCGTCGCAGGGCAGGCCCGTCGCGTCGGCGAGTTCGCGCCGGTTGGGGGTCAGGATCGTCGCCCCCTTGTAGCGCGTATAGTCGCGGCCCTTGGGATCGACGATCGACACGCGCTTGGCCTTGCGCGCGGCCGCGATGATCGTTTGCACCGCGCGCGGCACGAGCACGCCCTTGGCATAATCGGAAATCGCGACGACGGGGCATTCCTTCAGCGCCTGGCAAACCAGCCGCGCCGCGTCCTCGGCCGTCGAATCGTTGATCGGGGCGGCGGTTTCCTGATCGGCACGCAACATCTGTTGGTGTCCGGCGACGAAGCGCGTTTTGATCGTGGTCACGCGGCCGCGCTCGTTCAGCAGATGGGGTTCCACGCCCTCGATCGCGCCGACCAGCGACATAATTTCGCGCCCGGCCGGATCCTGGCCGACGACCGACACGAATTCGGGCAAGCCGCCCAACCCAGCGATATTGCGCACGACATTGCCCGCCCCGCCCAGCATCGCGACTTCGCGTTCGATGCGCAGCACAGGGATTGGCGCTTCGGGCGAAATGCGATCGGCCGAGCCGTAGATGAAACGGTCGAGCATCACGTCGCCCACGCAAACGACGCGGGCACCCTTCAGCTTGGGCACCAGGGCGGCGAGATCGGCGTTCGCGGTCACGACGAATGCGACTGATGCGTGGCGGGGCCGTCGGCGATGCCCAGCGCCAATTCCAAGCCGCCGCACAGCATCTGGCCGAGCGTGATGTGCATTTCCTGAATGCGGCCCGTGGTGTTCGACGGCACGATCAAGGCGATATCGGCATGTTGCAGCGCCGGGCCGCCGCCCTTGCCGCCGAACAGCACCGAGGTGATGCCCATCTTGCGCGCGATCTTGAACGCTTCGATCACATTGGGCGAATTGCCCGAGGTCGAGATGCCGATCAGCAGATCGCCTTGCTTGCCGATCGCTTCGACCTGGCGCGAAAACAGATATTCGAACCCGATATCGTTGCCGATCGCGGTCAGCGCCGAGGTATCGGTCGTCAGCGCGATCGCGGCGATGGCCGGGCGGTTCTTGACGTAGCGGACGGTCAGTTCGGTCGCCAAATGTTGCGCATCCGACGCCGAGCCCCCGTTGCCGCAAAACAGGATCTTGCCGCCGTTGCGGATCGTCGCGACCGATTGCGCGAGCAGGCGGACGAAGGATTCCTCCAGCGCGCGATGCGTCGCTTCCGCGACGGCGCGATGCTCGACGAATTCCGATTGATAGAAGCTTTTGGGATCGAAACCGGTCATGGCTTGGCGCGAACCACACCCTTCAAAATCGCCTCGAATCGGGCGGATATCGTCGCAATATCGAAGGTTCGCCGCGCGTAGTCCAGCGCTTTGGCGCCCATCGCCGCCCGCGTTTCCGGGTTCGCGGCCAAGGACTTGGCACCGTCCAGGAATGCCGCCCGATCGGCCGGGTTGGCGACCAGCCCCGCCCCTTCGCGCACCAGGATGCGCGCCGACAGGTTCTCGGGCGGAATCGCCGCCAGAATGGGCCGTCCGGCGCAAAGATAGGTCAGCACCTTTGACGGCACGGAGAAGATGCCGGCATCGGGTTCCAGCACTGCGACCAGCACGTCCGCACTCGCCAGCGTTTCGCCCAGACGCGCGAAGGGTTGGAACGGCAGCACGCGCAGATTGGCAAAGTTCTGCGCCTTCAACCAATCCGCCCCCGGCCCTTCGGAAATCACCAGCATGATCGCCTCGGGCAAGTGCAGGGCCAGATCGCGCAGCAGGCTCGGATCGTGCTTCATGCCCAGCGTGCCGGAGTAGAGAAACACGGTCTTACCGACCAAACCCTGTTCGCGCGCGAACGCATTGTCGCGCGGCGCGATTTTAATGTCTTCGCGCGCGGCCCAATTCTCGATCGTGTGAACGTTCTGCACCTGCCAGGATTTCAGCAGCGGCTCGAAATCCGCGGTGATCGACACGACCGCGTCGGACCGGCGCAGCAAGCGCGCCTCCATCGCCTCGTAATAGAGGCCGACCGCATTGCCCGCGACCGGGATTTTGCGGCTGAGGATTTTGCGGATCGCGATGCCGACGAGGTCTTGCAGCCAATAGACGAAGCCCGCCCCCACATCGCGCGCACCGGCGAAGGCGCCGGCTTGCGGATCGAGCGGCGCATTGCCCGCGAGCACCGCATCGGGCTTCCAGCGCCGGATATCTTCGCGCACCAGCGCACCGAGGCGGCGTTCCTGCGCCCAACGCTTGACGAAGGAATGCTTCTCGAACGGTTCGTCCAACTCGGTGAAACCAAGCTCGAAATTCGCCGGATCGTCGTCGCGCCGTTCCAGCGGGCCCTTGGGCGCCTGGAACGCTTTGAAGCAGACATGGCGCACCGCGTGCCCGCGCGACGCCAAAGCCCGCGACAACTGCACGGGAAAGGCGTGACCGGGATAGTCGTAGACATAGACGCGCATCAAACGGCCTTCGCGCGGAAGATTAGGCAATCGCCGCGCCCGGTGCGGTTCCAATGCCACAGCAGCGGGAACAGCACGAAGCGCGCGATCAGCATCGCCCCCGCGACCAGCGGCGCCTTGCGCTGCAAGCGCACGACATCGGTCAAGTTCTTGCGCCAGCGATGCGCGATCCAGCTTTGCGCGACCCACAAAGCGGGCGTGATCGCTTTGCTCTCCACGACCTCAAATCCGGTTTCGGTCAGCAGGCGGCGCAACCGGCTTTCGGAGAAGTGCACGATATGGAAGGGCACGTGCCAATTCACCCAATCGCGGCCGTAGCGTTCGGCCAGCGCGGAATCGACATTCGGCAGGCTGATCCACACCTGCCCGCCCGGCTTCAAGATGCGCTTCACGTGTTTGAGCGCATCGCGCGGGTCGAGCGTGTGCTCGAGCACGTTCGACAGCACAGCCACGTCGTATTTCTCGGCCGGCGCGAAGTCCTCGACCAGCTTCTCGTGCACCGTGAAGCCGCGCGCGCGCGCAACGGTAGCGGCGTTGGAATTCAGCTCCAACCCTTCGGCCGCGAAACCGTTGCGCGTGTAGAGCGCCAAGCCGCGCCCTTCGTTGCAGCCGATATCGAGAAGACGGCCCGTTCCCATGCGCCCATGGAACGAGATATCGCCGTCGATCGCGAGCAACAATTTGTAGAACGGCGAGAACAAGAATTTCTCGCGCGCGGACGCGTAGTTGCCGTCGGTTTTGCCGCCGTAATTGTAATGCGCTTCGTAAAGCCGCTTGAGCGTCGCGCCGTCCGGGCGCGGGCTCGTCTGCCGGCCGCCGCAGGCATCGCACGCCCGGATATGCCACACGCCCGGCGCGCCGAAGCGATTATCGACCACGTCGTCGAGATAGGGGCGCGTCGCGCCGCCGCAGAACAGGCAAGGCTCGCTCATTTGCGGCTCATCGCTTTGCGCCGCTCATAGAGCTTCGCGTCGATCAGGAAGCGGAACCACAGGGTTTGCAGCACGTAGAAAATCAGCCCTTCCTTGCCGTCGAGGAAGCCGAGCTTCACGATGTAACGATAGAAGAACAGCAGGAAGGCGCGCAGGAACAAGGGCGCGCGATAATACCAGCCGCGCGCGCGGCGCTTTTCCGCGACCGGATCGCCGGAGCCGGCTTGAATCACGCCGTCGCCGCCGGGATTGAGGATCTCGTCGACTTCCGCGTCCGCCCAGCGATTATGCCGCGCCGTCCATTCGGTCAGCGACAGGCGGATATCGTCGATCATCGGGTGCGTAAGATTACGCGTGCCGCCCTCGACGAAAAAATGCTGGTCATATTTGCGATCCTCGCAACGGCCCTTGCCGGTGCGGAACAGCCGCATGTGATAGATCGGGTACATGCCGCCATGGCGCAGCGGCTTCTCATGGAAATGCACGAGGCGCGGCACGTAGAAACCCGAAATCGCGGGATCGACGGGTTCCGCCAGCAGCGTGGCGATTTCGGCCTTCAATTCGGGCGTCAAACGTTCGTCGGCGTCGAGATGCAACTGCCATTCATGGCGCAACGGCAAATTCGCGATCGCCCAATTGCGCTGCGAGCCGTAATTCTCGAACGGGTGATGGACGAGCTGCGCGCCCGACGCGGCGACGATGTCGTGCGTGTTGTCGGTCGAGCCCGAGTCGACGACATGCACGTCGGTCGTCAGGCCCGCCAGCGATTGAAGCGTGGCGCCGATCGTGGCTTCGGAGTTGAACGTCAGAATGACGACCGAGACGGGGGTCATGCGCCCGCGATCTCCCGATAGAGGGTTTCGAGTTGCGCGCCGATCTTCGCCCAATCGTAGCGGTCGGTCGCGAGTTTGCGGCCCGCCGCCCCCATGCGCCTGGCGCGTGCGGGATCGTTGGCGAGCAATAGAATATGCGCGGCGAGCGTGTCGATCTCCGGCGGCGAGACGAGCCCGGCGCCGGCGCCTTCGATCTCGCGCCAGATATTGACGCGATCGGAAATCACGACGGGGGCACCGCAGGCCATCGCTTCGACGATCGCGATGCCGAAATTCTCCGACCACGACGGCAAGGCGAACAGCGCGCAATCGACGAAAGCGGCGAGCTTGTCGCGGCCCGTGAGCATACCGAGCCATGTCGTCGCGTCATCGAGTTTGTGCTGCGCCACCAGCGCGCGCGCTTGGGCCTCGTAACCGTCATCGGGCCCGGCGATCACCAGACGTAACGCGGGATCGGCATCAAGCGCCTTGCGGAACGCCGGGATCAGAACGTCGAGACCCTTTTTGAAATTGAGCCGCGACAGGAACAGCACCGGCTTCGTGCCGGCGAGTTCCGGGTGCTTGGCGAAAAACTCGCCCGGCGCGGGCAAATCGGCGTAGTCGCCGATATCGATGCCGTTGGGCACGACGAAGCCCTTGGCCCCGCGCGAATAGGGTGCGGCGAGTTCCATTTCCTCGGCCGCCGTCCAATGCAGCGCGGCGGCGTGGTCGATGACGCGATCTTGGAAAGCGAGCTCGATCACCGATTTGCGCAGGCGATGACGCTTCCACAAAAACGGATCGAGCGTGCCGTGCGGGCGCAGGAGATACGGCTTGCCCGCTTTGCGCGCCACACGCGCCGCGTACCAGACATGGAAAAGATACAGCGAGTGGATATGCACCACGTCGGCGGCCGGGATCGCCTTGTCCAACGCTCGCGCCAACGGCCATGAGACGGCGAGCGTGGCGGGCACGCCCTGCTTGTGAACATGGATGGTCACACCGCGATCGACGACGGGGCTCGCGTGAAGCGCCTTCTCCGCATCGGTCATCGCGCGATCGGTCGTTTGGATTTCGACCGTATGCCCACGCGCCGCGACGGCACGCGCCATGTCCAGCACGGCCTTGGCGGGGCCGCCGGTGCGTGCGGCGATCGAAGCGATGACGTGGACGATGCGAATGGGTTTGGCCCTGGCCGGACTGTGGATAGCTTAAACGTCCGGTGTTCTTCGCAAATTCCAGGCGCCGGGGCAAATGGAGCCCGCCTTGACAGGAAAGCCCGTCCCGCCCCCATCATGGGCGAACGGAAGGCGGTTCCACGTGACGACGACACCCCCCAGGGTCTCGCGCCGGAACATCGTCCGGGGCCTGGCCCTGGGCGCGGCCGCCCTGTCGTTTCCGGTTCTTGCCCAGAACCCCGCCCCCAGACGGGTCGATGTCGCCCTGGTTCTGGCGGTCGATTGCTCGCGCTCGATCGACGACGGCGAATACCGGCTTCAGGCGCAAGGCTATGCCGATGCGTTCCGCACCGACCGGGTCCAGCGCGCGGCGTTGAGCGGCCGGCACGGGGCCATCGCGGTGATCATGACCCATTGGGGTGGCCAGTTCGCCCAGAAGGAGGCCACACCTTGGACGCTTCTGGACGGTAAACCCGCTTTCGCCCGCTTCGCCGCGACGCTGGCCGGCCTGGAGCGGCTGATCGACGACGACGCGACCTCGATCGGGGCGGCGATCGATCACGGGCGGCGGATGCTGGAACGCATCCCCTTCCTGGCCGAGCGGCGGGTGATCGACGTTTCGGGCGACGGCATGAACAACCAAGGCCGCTTTCCGCGCTATGCACGCGACGACGCCGTCGCGGTGGGAATCGGCATCAACGCCCTGGCGATTTTGAGCGACCACGCCACGCTCGACCGCTATTTCCGCGCCGAGGTGATCGGCGGGCCCGGCGCCTTCGTTTTGCCCGCAAGGCGTTTCGCCGATTTCGGCCCCGCCATCGCCAATAAGATCGCGATGGAAGTCGCCTAACGCCCCAACGCCGCCGCCCAACGCGCGCGTTTGTCGTCGAAATTCATGCCCGCATGGGCGGGGCTGGTCGACGGCAGGCGATGCCATTGGGGGCACGCCGCCAGCGCGGGCACCACGCGCGTGCGGAACAGATCGGCCGCCGTGCCGCCATTGAGCAGCACGGCTTCGATCGTCGGATGGCGGGCGAACAACGCGGCGAAATCGTTGGGCGTGACCGTATCGGGCGCGATGTCGCTGTCGAGCGAGCCGGGGCGATGGGCGGCCGCGCAGACATCCCACACGGCGATATGCGCGTCCTTCAACTTCTCGACGCGCGCGGCATAAGGCAAGGCGGCGTCGAAGCCCAGGATCGCGCCCAGCATCGGCCAGAAGGCGTTGCGCTTATGCGCGTAATACTGCGCGGCGGCGAGCGAGGCTTGGCTCGGCAGCGAGCCGAGAATCAGGAATTGCGGCTTCGGCCCCAGAATGGGCGCAAAGCCCGTATCGATCCGCCGTGGCGCCGAAACGCGAACGCCCGCCTTGCGGGCGGGCGTCCGGATCTTTTTCATCGCGAGGCCGAAGTTTAGGCGACGGCGGCCAGCTTCGCGGTGGCGATGTCGAGCTTCGCCGCGATCGGCTGGCGTTCGTCGTCGGTCGTCGCCGCACCCAACTTGGCGCGCAGCGTTTCGATTTCCGACGATACGGCGGCCTTGTCGATCTCGGTCAAGCGCGCCGCGTCTTCCGCCAGAACCGTGACGCCGTCCGGCGTCACTTCCGCGAAACCGCCCGCGACGAAGATGCGGTCCTTGACCGCGCCGTCGTCGTGAACTTCGATCGTGCCGAAACGCAAGGTCGAGACGACCGGCGAGTGGCCGGCAAGCACGCCGAAATCGCCCTCGCTGCCGGGAACGACGACCATGTCGACGTTCTCGGACAGCACGAGGCGCTCGGGCGAGACCAGCTCGAACTTGGTTTTGCCGGTCATGCTCAGGCGGCTTCCGCGGCCATCTTGCGCGCCTTGGCGCGCGCTTCGTCGATCGTGCCGACCATGTAGAAGGCGGCTTCGGGCATGTCGTCGCACTTGCCCTGCACGATTTCCTTGAAGCCCTTGATCGTGTCTTCGAGCTTCACGAGCACGCCCGGCGTGCCGGTGAAGACTTCGGCGACGTGGAAGGGCTGCGACAGGAAGCGCTGGATCTTACGCGCGCGGGCGACGACCAGCTTGTCTTCTTCCGACAGCTCGTCCATGCCCAGAATGGCGATGATGTCCTGCAGCGACTTGTAGGTCTGCAGCACCTTCTGGACGTCGCGGGCGGTCTGGTAGTGATCGTCGCCGATGACCCGCGGGTCGAGCATACGCGAGGTCGAGTCGAGCGGATCGACCGCCGGGAAAATGCCGAGCTCCGCGATCTGGCGCGACAACACGGTCGTCGCGTCCAAGTGCGAGAACGACGTCGCGGGCGCGGGGTCGGTCAAGTCGTCGGCGGGCACGTAAATGGCCTGCACCGAGGTGATCGAGCCCTTCTTGGTCGAGGTGATGCGTTCCTGCAAGGCGCCCATGTCGGTCGACAGCGTGGGCTGATAACCCACCGCCGACGGGATGCGGCCCAGCAGCGCCGACACTTCGGCACCGGCCTGGGTGAAGCGGAAGATGTTGTCGACGAAGAACAGCACGTCCTGGCCTTCTTCGTCGCGGAAATATTCGGCGACCGTCAGGCCCGACAGGCCGACGCGCATACGCGCACCGGGCGGCTCGTTCATCTGACCGTAGACCAGCGCCACCTTCGAGCCGGGGCCGTCGGTCTTGATGACGCCCGATTCGATCATCTCGTGATAAAGGTCGTTGCCTTCGCGGGTACGCTCACCCACGCCCGCGAACACCGACACGCCGCCATGCGCCTTGGCGACGTTGTTGATGAGTTCCATGATCGTCACGGTCTTGCCCACACCCGCACCGCCGAACAGGCCGATCTTGCCGCCCTTGGCGTAGGGGGCGAGAAGGTCGATGACCTTGATGCCCGTGACCAGAATTTCCGATTCCGTCGCCTGTTCGACGAATTCCGGCGCCGAACGATGGATCGGCAGCGTGCGCTTGGCGCCGATGGCGCCGCGCTCGTCGATCGGCTCGCCGATCACGTTGATGATGCGGCCCAGCGTTTCGGGGCCGACCGGCATCGAGATGGCGGCACCCGTATCGACCGCTTCGGCGCCGCGGACCAGACCGTCGGTCGTGTCCATCGCGATGGCGCGGACGGCGCTTTCGCCGAGATGCTGCGCCACTTCGAGGACCAGGGTCTTGTCCTGGTTCTTGACGTGCAGCGCGTTCAAAATCGCCGGCAATTCGCCGTCGAAATGGACGTCGACGACGGCGCCCAGGATCTGGGTGATGCGGCCGACTTTGTTGTTCGCCATGATGCGGGCTCCTCGTGCGGAAATCAGACGGCTTCGGCGCCGGAGATGATCTCGATCAATTCCTTGGTGATCGAGGCCTGGCGCGAGCGGTTGTAGTTCAGGGTGAGTTTCTTGATCATGTCGCCGGCGTTGCGCGTGGCGCTGTCCATCGCGGACATGCGCGCACCTTGCTCGGACGCGGCGTTTTCGAGCAGCGAGCGATAGACCTGGACCGACAGATTGCGCGGCAGCAGGGCGGCGAGAATCTCGCCTTCTTCCGGCTCGTACTCGTAAACGGCACCCGACGGCGCGGCGGCGGGTGCGGCCCCCGCTTCGGCGGCGAAGGGAACGATCTGCAGACGCGTCGGGATCTGGGCGATCGCCGACTTGAAGCGCGCGTAGTAGAGTGCTGCCACGTCGAAATCGCCCGCGTCGAACATCGACAGGATCTTCGTGGCGACGGCTTGCGCGTCAGCGAAGCCGAGCTTCTTCTTCGGCAGATCGACCGAACCGACAATCAGATCGGCGTAGTCGCGGCGCAGCGCGTCGCGGCCCTTGCGGCCGACGGCCAGGATTTTCACCTGCTTGCCTTCGCCCTGAAGCTTGCGGATTTCCGCGCGCGCGAGGCGCACGATCGACGAGTTGAACGCGCCGCACAGACCGCGATCGGACGTGCAGACGATCAGAAGATGGGCTTTGTCCGATCCCGTTCCGCTCAGAAGTTTGGGCGCCCCGGCGCCGGCCGTCGCCGCACCGGCGAGCGAGGCCAGCACCTTGCCCATACGCTCGGCGTAGGGGCGTGCGGCTTCCGCCTGCTCCTGCGCGCGGCGCAGCTTGGCGGCGGCGACCATCTTCATGGCGGACGTGATCTTCTGCGTCGACTTGACCGACGCGATCCGCATCCGGAGTGATTTGAGGCTCGGCATGACCTTCGCGGCCCTTCCCTAGCTCGTGCGCTTGATCAGGCGAAGGTCTTGACGAAGGCTTCGAGCACGCCGCGCAGCTTCTTGTCCGTCTCCGGCTTGATCTCGCGATCGTTGCGGATGGCGGTCACGATGTCCTGATGCTTGGCGCGAATCTCCGACATGAACGCGGCTTCGAAGCGGCCGACATCCTTCACCTCGACGCCGTCGAGATAGCCGTTGACGCCCGCGAAGATCGACACGACCTGCTCTTCGACCGGCAGCGGCGAGTATTGCGGCTGCTTCAGCAGTTCCGTCAGACGCGCGCCGCGCGCCAGCAGCTTCTGCGTCGCCGGATCGAGATCCGACGCGAACTGCGCGAAGGCCGCCATTTCGCGATACTGCGCGAGCTCGAGCTTGATCTTGCCCGCGACCTGCTTCATCGCCTTGATCTGCGCGGCGGAGCCCACGCGGCTCACCGACAGACCGACGCTGATGGCCGGGCGGATGCCCTTATAGAACAGGTCGGTTTCGAGGAAGATCTGACCATCGGTGATCGAAATCACGTTGGTCGGAATATAGGCCGACACGTCGCCCGCCTGCGTTTCGATCACGGGAAGCGCCGTCAACGAACCCGCTTTCATGGCGTCGGACATCTTGGCCGCGCGCTCGAGCAGGCGCGAGTGCAGATAGAACACGTCGCCCGGGTAGGCTTCGCGGCCCGGCGGACGGCGCAGCAGCAGCGACATCTGGCGGTACGACACGGCCTGCTTGGAAAGATCGTCGTACACGATGACGGCGTGCATGCCGTTGTCGCGGAAATATTCGCCCATCGCGCAGCCCGTGTAGGGGGCGAGGAACTGCAAGGGGGCCGGATCCGACGCCGTCGCGGCGACGACGATCGTGTATTCCAGCGCGCCGAAATCTTCGAGCGTCTTAACGATGCGCGCGACGGTCGAACGCTTCTGACCGATGCAAACATAGATGCAGTACAGCTTCTTCGACTCGTCGCTGCCCGCGTTGATCGCCTTCTGGTTCAGGAAGGTGTCGATCGCGACGGCGGTCTTGCCGGTCT
The DNA here is from genome assembly GCA_017308135.1 of Alphaproteobacteria bacterium. Lineage (NCBI taxonomy): Bacteria > Pseudomonadati > Pseudomonadota > Alphaproteobacteria > Alphaproteobacteria bacterium. Next base: position 802,116 of record JAFKFM010000006.1, on the reverse strand, counting down.
GACGGTCGCCGATGATCAGCTCGCGCTGGCCGCGGCCGACGGGGACGAGCGCGTCGATGGCCTTGAGGCCGGTCTGCATCGGCTCGTGCACCGACTTGCGCGCGATGATGCCGGGGGCCTTCAATTCGACGCGGCTCTTGGCCGTCGCCTGGATCGGGCCCTTGCCGTCGATCGGGTTGCCGAGACCGTCGACCACGCGGCCGAGCAGGCCCTTGCCGACCGGCGTTTCGACGATGGCGCCGGTGCGCTTGACCGTGTCGCCTTCCTTAATGTCGCGGTCGTCGCCGAAAATCACGATACCGACATTGTCGGTTTCGAGGTTCAGCGCCATCCCCTTGATGCCGCCGGGGAATTCGACCATTTCGCCGGCCTGGACCTTGTCCAGCCCGTAGACGCGGGCGATGCCGTCGCCGACCGAGATCACCTGGCCGACTTCCGCGACGTCCGCGGCGGTGTCGAACTTGGCGATCTGGTCCTTGAGAATGGCGGAAATCTCGGCGGCGCGAATACCCATCTTGGAACCCTCTTCCGGAATATCAGGCCCGACCCGCCAGGGTCAGGTGGAGACGCTTGAGTTGGCCTTGCAGCGAGGCGTCGACGAGGCGGGAACCCACCTTCACCTTCAGCCCGCCCAGGATGCGGGGATCGACCTTGAGGTCGAGCGTGATCTTGCGGCCGGCGCGGCCGGCCAAAGCCGCTTCCAGCGCGGCTTTCTGCGAATCGGTCAGCGCCACGGCCGAAACGACCTCCGCGGTCGTTTCGCCGCGCTTGTCGGCCAGGATGGCGCGATAGGCCGCGGCGATCGCGGTGAAACCGGCCAGGCGGCGGTTGCGGGCCAGCATGCCCAGGAAACGGCGAACCAGATCGCCCACGCCCATCGCCTTGGCGACCGCCAAAACGGCGGCTTCCTGCGCCTTTCGCGGCAGCAAGGGGCTGGTCATCGCGCGGCGCAGCTCGGCCGATTCGGCCATCGCGGCTTCGACCGACTTCAGATCCGCGAGGACGGCGTCCAGCGCCTTGCCCTCGTCGGCCAGTTCATAGAGCGCGCCCGCGTAACGCTGGGCGAGAACGGCGGCCACGGATGTATCGGATGCCACGGAGCGAAGCTTCCCTTTTCGACCAGGATCGCGGGCGCCCGGACGGGCCGCAACCCCATTGAAACTCAACAAAAAAACGGGCGGTCAGGAAACCCCTTCCGCCAGCGCGCGCGTGTAGCTACCACAGGCACAACTGCGATGCAATAAGGCATGCGGAATCATGCCTTTTCGGACCCCAAGTTCAGGTTGGTTTCAGCGCCATCGGGCAGGTTGGCAAGGTTCCGCAACCCCTGCCCTTTACAGTCCGCCCGCCGATGTCGCCTTTGCCGCAAACCGCCGCCTTGCGCCGCCTGCCCTTGCCGGGCGTGTGGGGCATGGCCATCGCCGTGACGCTGCTCGTCTTCGGGCTGGCGCTGGCGGGCGCATGGCTCGACCGGCGCGCGACGCGCACGCACGAGATCGAGGAGCTTAAGCATTTCGCGCGCATCGAGGCCGCGCAGACGCATGCTTACGTGACATCGACGGCGCGGCTGCTCGATCTCGTCAAATACGCCGCCGAGCGCGGCGGCAATGCGTTCTCGCTCCAACGCTTGATCGACGAGAAGCGTATCGCGGTCGGCGAATTGGCGCAGCTTTCCGTCGCCGACGCGCAAGGCATCGTTCTGCAATCGACGCTGCCGATGGGATCGGCCCCCGTTTCGGTCGCCGATCGGCGCCACTTCAAAGCGCTCGCCGACGGCGAGACCGATTTCTTCATCGGCGCGCCGGTCCTGGGCCGCGTGTCGGGCCGTTGGACCGTACAGGTCACGCGGCGCATCGACGCGCCGGATGGCGGCTTCGGCGGCGCCATCGTCGCGTCGATCGATATCGCGCGTTTCGGCGGCATCGACGGGCGGCTGGCGAATCTGCCCGGCGCCGTCACCACGATCGTCGGCGGCGACGGTTTGGTTCGCGCGCGTGCGGGTGCCACGCCCGCGGATATCGCACTCGACCCCAATTTCGACGAATGGATGCCGGTCATGCGCGCCGCCGATTCCGGCTTGTCGCCGGGCGATCGGGCGGACCAGCCCCAACGCAGCGCGATCGCGTGGCAACGCCTCGCCCCCTTCGACCTCTATGTCGCGGTGACGCTGCCCGAAGCGGAGCTGCGCGCCGAATCCGACGATCGCTCCCGGCTTTATTTCGTCGCCGCCGGATTCGTGGCGTTGCTCGCCTTCGGCGCCGCCTTGGCCATCGATCGGCGCGAGCGCGCGTTGATGCGCTTGGCCGACGCATCCGACCGCGCGCGCGTGGAAATGGCGCGCTTGCTGGCGGGGTTCGGCCAGGATCTACGCGATCCGGTCGATGCGCTGCGCTGGGCGAGCGATACGCTATCGGCCCCCGGCGGCAATGAAACGCAGCGCCAACGCGCCATCGGCGCGTTGCGCGCGGCCGGCGCCAAATTGGGTCGCGCGTTGAACGACGTGCTCGATTGGGTGGCGCTGGCGCAGTCGAGCGACGGGCAAAGCCTCGCCGCCCTCGATCCGCGCGATTGGGCGAAGCTCACCTACGAAAGCGTGCGCGGCCGCGCGCGCGATCTCGACGTCGCGTGCGATCTGGGCCTCGACGTGCCCGACGGCTTGCGCATCATCGCGGACGCCAGCCGTCTGCATCGCATGACCAACGCGCTGCTCGTGCACGCGCTGTCGGCGGCGGGTCAAGGCGGGCGCGTGGGCTTCTCGGTCGGCGTGCGCGGCCTCGATGCGGCGCATGTCGAACTCGCCATCGCCGTATCCGCCAACGGCACGGCGTCGGGCGCCAAGCAATCCCATCTGGGCGACGCGGTCGCGCAAGGCTTCGCGCAGTCGCTGGGCGGCACGATCGAACATCGCGAAGCGCCGGGCGGCACGCTGGACGTGTTCCGCGCCGGGTTCGCGCGCGCCGCTTAGTTCAAAGGAAACTATACGGATCGATATCCACGGCGAGGCGCAAATTCGCCGGGATTTTCGTTTGCGCCAGCCAATCATGCAGCGCGCCCTGCAGATCGAAATCGCGCGACGCTTTCACCAGCAAGCGCCGGCGATGGCGGCCGCGCAAGATCGCCATCGCGGCCGGGGCGGGACCCAGCACTTCGATCCCCGCCTCGCGCGGCGCGGTCGCGCCCAAACGCTTGGCGATGCGATCGACCAAGGCTTCATCTTCGCCCGACAACACCAGCGCCGCGAGACGCCCGAACGGTGGCCAGTTGCGCTTGCGCCGGTCGTGGCTTTCGGCGGCGAGGAAGCGTTCGCGATCGCCCGCGACCAGCGCCGTCATCACCGGATGTTCGGGCATATGGGTTTGGATCAGCACGCGGCCGGGGCGTTCGGCGCGCCCCGCGCGCCCCGCGACCTGGTGCAGCAACTGCCACGACCGTTCGCCCGCGCGCAGATCGCCGCCGGTCAAACCGATATCGGCATCGACGATGCCCACCAGCGTCAGCAGCGGAAAGTGATGCCCCTTCGCGACGATCTGCGTGCCGACCAGAATGTCGATTTCCTTTTCCGCCATCTGGCGCACGAATTCCGCCGCCGCCGCCGGCCCCGCGACGGTGTCGGACGTCATCACGCCGATGCGCGCATCGGGGAACAAGGCTTGCGCTTCTTCCGCCACGCGCTCCACGCCCGGGCCGCAGGCGACGAAGGAATCCTCCGCCGTGCAAGCGGGGCATTGGCGCGGCAAGGACGACGCGTAGCCGCAATGATGGCATTGCAAACGCCCGTGCAGGCGATGCTCGACCAGCCACGCCGTGCAGCGCGGGCATTGCAGGCGATGGCCGCAGGCGCGGCACAACGTCAGCGGCGCATAGCCGCGCCGGTTCAAGAACAGCATCGCCTGCTCGCCCGCTTCCAGCGTGTCGGCGAGGGCCGCCTTTAACGGCGGCGAGATAAACCGTCCGCGCGGCGGAGGCGCTTTACGCAGATCGATCGCGGTGACGCCCGGCAGCAGCGCGCCGCCGTGACGGGCGGGCAATTCGACGCGCGCATAGCGCCCGCGTTCGACATTCGCGAGCGTCTCCAGCGACGGCGTGGCCGACGCCAGCACGATGGGAATATTCTCGAAGCGCGCGCGCACCACGGCCATGTCGCGCGCGTGATAGATCGTGCCGTCTTCCTGCTTGAAGGCTTGCTCGTGCTCTTCGTCGATCACGATCAGACCGAGATCGCGATAAGGCAGGAACAATGCCGAGCGGGCGCCGATCACCACGCGCGCTTCGCCCGACGCGATCTGGCGCCAGATTTTCGCGCGCAGATGCCCCGGCAGTTCCGAATGCCACGGCGTGGGCGGCACGCCGAAGCGTTGTTCGAAGCGCGCCAACCACTGCGCGCTCATCGCGATTTCGGGCAGCATCACCAGCACTTGCTTACCCGACGCGACCGCCGCGGCGACCGCTTCGAAATAGACTTCCGTCTTTCCCGAGCCGGTCACGCCATCGATCAACGTGGTCGAAAAACCTTCCGTCAATTTTTCGAGCAGCAGGTCCGCGGCGATGCGCTGATCGGGATTGAGCGACGCCAATTTTCCCGTCCCGTCGGGCACGGGCGGCGCTTCGGGCGGCAGTTCGATCGCTTCCAGCCATCCCTTCTCGACCAGCGTTTTGACGACGCCGGTTCCGACACCGGCGGCCTCGGCGAGATCGGATGCAGGCCGCGCGCCCGCCATCGCTTCGAGCAGCACGCGACGGCGCGCGGGCGTCAGCACGCCCGGCTCGTCGAGATGCGGATCGGGGGCTGCGTCCGACAGCGCCAGTGCGCGGCGCATTTTCGGCGGTTCGAACGCGGCCGACACGCTCATCGCCATGCGCAGCACGTTGCCGACCGGCGCCATCGTGTAGCGCGCGACCCAATCGACGAAACGGCGCAAGGGCTCGCGCATCGGCACGACGGGCAAGCGCGCGCGCACGGGTTTGAGCTTCGCGGCGTCGAAATCGGGATCGGCGGCTTCGTCCCACACCACGCCGATCTCCACGCGCGGCCCCAACGGCACGCGCACGAAATCGCCCGGCGCCAGCGTCATTCCGTCGGGCACGGCGTAGTCGTAGGGCCCGAGGCGCATCGGCAAGGCGACGCGTACGCGGCTGCTGGCGGGCGATTCTTCCATCGGCTAGAATCTGGCCGCCGAGTCGCGCCGACGCAAGCGCGGCGGCCGAAATCCGCCGGGATGGACATGAAATTTTCCCTCGACATCGCCGAGATCACGTATGGCCGATAGCGAACCCGCCCAACCGCTCGCCGGTCTTGCCGCACTGACCGGCCCCGCCGTCGCCGAGTATCTGCGCCGGCATCCCGATTTCCTGCTGGAACATCCCGATCTGGTCTGGGTGCTCACGCCGCCCGAGCAGCGTTCGGGCAACGGCGTGGTCGACATGCAGCGCTACATGCTCGAGCGCATGAAGACCGATCTCGCCAAACTGACGGCGGCACAAGCCGAGCTGGTCGCGACCAGCCGCGCCAATCTCGCCACGCAAGGCCGCATCCACGCGGCTGTGACGTCGGTGCTGGCGGCGCGCTCGCTCCCCCATCTCATCGACACGATCGCCGTCGATCTGCCCATGCATTTGGAGGTCGACGCGATCGGCCTCGGTTTCGAATCGATCGATGCGCCCCCGGCGGGCGAATCCCAAGCGCCGCTGAAAATCCTGCCGCGCGGCACGGTCGATCGCGTGATGGGCGAACGGCGCGACATTCTGCTGCTGTCGGACGAGCCCGGCGATACGGCGATCTATGCCGGCGCTTCCACGCTCGTGCGCAGCCAGGCGCTGCTGCGCCTGCAATTGAAGCGCGACATGCCGCCCGGCATTCTCGCTTTCGGCAGCCGCCAGACCGGCAAGTTCCATCAAGGTCAGGGCACCGAATTGCTGACCTTCCTGGGCCGCACGGTCGAATCCGCGCTGCACGGATGGCTGTCGCGTCCGCGCTGAACGACGCACCCGGTTTCGCCGCGCAATCGGACGTGGCGGACGCCGTCATGGCGTATCTGGGCCGTTTGCGCGACGAGCGTCGCGCTTCGCGCCACACGCTGGACGGCTATACGCGCGACTTGACCGTCTTTCTCGCCTTCCTTGCCGATCATCTGGACGAAGCGCCCGATCTCGCGGCGCTGGGCAAGCTCGAGCCCGCGGATTTCCGCGCGTTTCTCGCGCGCCGGCGCAACGACGGTTTGGCCGCGTCGTCCAACGCGCGCACGCTGTCGGCGTTGCGCGGCTTCTTCCGCTTTCTGTCGCGCGAGAAACTGGCCGAGAACGCGCACGCGATCGCGTTGCGCGGGCCCAAACTGCCCAAGCCCGTGCCCAAGGCGCTGACGGCGGAGGACGCGGCCGCCACGCTCGATCTCGACGACGACAAGCCCTGGGTCGAAGCGCGCGACCGCGCGGTGATCGCGTTGCTGTATGGCGCAGGACTGCGTATCGACGAGGCCTTGTCGCTGAACATGGACGCGTTGCCGCTGGGCGAGACGTTGCGCATCGTCGGCAAGGGCCGCAAAGCGCGCGACGTGCCGCTGTTGAACGAGGTGCGCGGCGCGATCGACGCCTATCTCAAACTTCGCCCTTCGGTCGGCGGCAAGACGGCACCCATTTTCCTAGGGGCGCGCGGCGGGCGTTTGCGCGCCGAACTCATCCAAAAGCGTCTACGTCAGCTCCGCATCGAATTGGGCCTGCCCGATACCGCCACGCCGCACGCGCTGCGCCATTCCTTCGCCACGCATCTGCTGGGATCGGGGGCCGATCTGCGCGCGATCCAGGAATTGCTGGGCCACGCGTCGCTGTCGACAACGCAGCGTTATACGGCGGTGGATGCCGAGCATTTGCTCGACATCCACGCCAAGGCCCATCCGCGCGGGCGGTGAACTTTTTTAGATGTGGATCGGGCGGCCGTCGACCGCGAGGGCGGCTTCGCGCACCGCTTCGGTTAGCGTCGGGTGCGGATGGCAGGTGCGCGCCACATCTTCCGCCGAGCCGCCGAATTCGATCGCCAGCGTGATTTCGGCGATCATTTCGCCGACCACCGGGCCAACCATATGCGCGCCGAGGATACGATCCGTCGTCGCGTCGGCCAGAATTTTCACGAAGCCGTCGGTGCTGTTCATCGCGCGGGCACGCCCGTTCGCGGTGAACGGGAACTTGCCGACCTTGTAGGCGACACCTTCGGCCTTCAACTGCTCCTCGGTCTTGCCCACGCTCGCGCATTCCGGCCACGTGTAAACGACCGACGGGATCGCGTCGTAATTCACATGGCCATGCTGGCCGGCCAGAATCTCGGCGACCGCCATGCCTTCGTCTTCGGCCTTGTGCGCGAGCATCGGCCCGACGACCACGTCGCCGATCGCGTAGATGCCCGGCACGTTGGTTTGGAAATGCCCGTCGATGGCGACACGGCCCTTCTCGTCCAGCGCCACGCCGGCGTCTTTGAGGCCCAGCGCGTCGGTGAAGGGACGGCGGCCCACGGCGACCAGCACGATATCGGTTTCGATGGTCTTCGCTTCGCCGCCGGCGGCGGGTTCGACCGTCAGCGTCACACCCTTGGCGGTGACCTTGGCGGCCGTCACCTTGGTCGACAATTCGAACGCCATGCCCTGCTTTTGCAGGATGCGCTGCATCTGCTTGGACACTTCGCCGTCCATGCCCGGCATGATGCGATCGAGGAACTCGACCACCGTGACCTTGGCGCCCAGGCGCTGCCAGACCGAACCCATTTCGAGGCCGATCACGCCGCCGCCGACCAGCACCATCGATTTCGGCACTTCCGGCAAAGCGAGCGCGCCGGTCGACGACACGATGCGCTTTTCGTCGATCGGCAGCGAGGGCAGCGACGCCACGTCCGAACCCGTCGCGATGACGATGTTCTTCGCGGTCAGATCCTGCGTGCCGCCGGCGTTGAGCGCGACCGAGACCTTGCCCGCACCGGTGACCTTCGCGGCCCCCTTGACCCACTCGACCTTGTTCTTCTTGAACAGGTAAGCCACACCGTCGACATTCGACTTAACGGTCTTGTCCTTGTGCGCCATCAGCGCCTTGAGATCGAGTTCGACCTTGCCGACCTTGACGCCGAAGGCGCCAAGACCGTGCGAAGCCTCTTCGAACTTCTCCGACGCTTGCAGCAGCGCCTTCGACGGGATGCAGCCGACGTTCAAGCACGTGCCGCCCAGCGTCTCGCGCTTCTCGACGCAAGCGACCTTCATGCCGAGCTGGGCCGCGCGGATCGCGCAGACATAGCCGCCGGGACCGGCGCCGATGACGATAAGATCGAATTGCGTGTCGGACATGGGGCGTTTCCGTTCGGATAGGGTCTAGAAAGAAAAGGCCCCGAGACGGGGCCTTTCCCGGATCACATGTCGAGGATGAGACGGCCCGGATCCTCGATGCACTCCTTGACGCGCACGAGGAAGGTGACCGCTTCGCGCCCGTCGATGATGCGGTGGTCGTAGCTGAGCGCCACATACATCATCGGGCGGATCTCGATCTTGTCGCCGATGGCGACCGGGCGCGGCTGGATCTTGTGCATGCCCAGAATGCCCGATTGCGGCGGGTTCAGAATGGGCGTGGACATCAGCGAGCCATAGATGCCGCCGTTCGTGATCGTGAACGTGCCGCCGGTCATCTCGTCGATGGTGAGCTTGCCGTCGCGGGCCCGGCGGCCGAAATCGCCGATCTTCTTTTCGATATCGGCGAACGACAGCACGTCGCAATCGCGCACGACCGGCACGACCAAGCCTTGCGGCGTGCCGACGGCGACACCGATGTCGTAATGGTTCTTGTAGACGATGTCGCCCGCGTCGATCTCGGCGTTGACGGCGGGGAGTTCCTTGAGCGCCACGACGCAGGCCTTGGCGAAGATCGACATGAAGCCGAGCTTCACGCCGTGCCGCTTCTCGAATTGCTCGTTGTATTTCGAGCGCATCGCCATCGCGGCCGACATGTCGATCTCGTTGAACGTCGTCAGCATCGCGGCGGTGTTCTGCGCCTGCTTCAGGCGCTCGGCGATGCGGGTGCGCAGGCGCGTCATCTTCACGCGTTCTTCGCGCGGCCCGATTTCGCGCGGTGCGGCCGGGGCGGCGGGGGCAGCGGCCGGGGCCGGTGCGGCGGCCTTGGGGGCGGCGGCGACATCGGCCTTGGTCACGCGGCCATCCTTACCGGAACCCGCCACCGAAGCGGCGTCCACGCCGGCTTCCGACAGCGCCTTGCGCGCGGCGGGGCCGGGTTGGGCCGCCGAAGCGGGTGCGGGTGCGGCGGCTTTCGCCGGTGCCGGGGCCGCGGCCGGTGCGGCGGCGGGGGCAGAAGCCTTGCCCGCCGCACCTTCCAGAATTTCGCCGAGCTTGGCGCCCACGCCGACCGTGGCACCGCTATCGGCGGTGATCGACACGAGCTGACCGGCGACGGGGGCCGGCACTTCGACCGTCACCTTGTCGGTTTCGAGTTCGCAAAGCGGCTCGTCCGCCTTCACGGCGTCGCCGACCTTCTTGAACCACTTCGCGACGGTCGCTTCCGAGACGGACTCGCCCATGGGCGGAACTTTGATGTCGATCGGCATATGCGTGTCTTTCTTCTTTGACGTTTGGCTTTTCAGCGTTTCCGGGCGTCAGATTTTCAGGGCATCGTCGAGCAGCTTGGCTTGCTCGGCGTTGTGGCGCTTGTACGAACCCGTCGCCGTCGCCGCCGATTCCGGACGGCCGGCATAGGTCGGGCGCTTGCCCTTGATCGGCAGGTTGGCGAGCATCGCTTCCAAGCGCGGCTGGACGAAGGTCCATGCGCCCATGTTCTGCGGCTCTTCCTGGCACCAGACGATCTCGGCGTTCTTGTAGCGGCCCAGTTCCTTCTCCATCGTCGACAACGGGAAGGGATAGAGCTGCTCGACGCGCACCAGCGCCACGTCCTTGATCTCGCGCTTCGCGCGCTCCTCGTAGAGGTCGTAATAGACCTTGCCCGAGCACATCACGACGCGGCGCACCTTGTCGTCGGCGACGATCTTGTCGGTCTCGCCGAAGAAGCGGTGGAACGTCGTGCCGGGGCCCATCTCGGCCAAGGTCGACGTCGCGAGCTTGTGCCGCAACAGCGATTTCGGCGTCATGATGATCAGCGGCTTGCGGATCGTGCGGCGGACCTGACGGCGCAGCGCGTGGAAATAATTGGCCGGGGTCGTGATGTTGCAGACCTGCCAATTGTCTTCCGCGCACATTTGCAGGAAGCGCTCGAGGCGCGCGGAGGAGTGCTCCGGCCCCTGCCCTTCGTAGCCGTGCGGCAGCAGCATCACGAGGCCCGACATGCGCAGCCATTTATGTTCGGCCGACGAGATGAACTGGTCGAACATGATCTGCGCGCCGTTGGCGAAGTCGCCGAATTGCGCTTCCCAGATCGTCAGCGCGTTGGGCTCGGCCATCGAATAGCCGTACTCGAAACCGAGCACGCCGTATTCAGACAGCGGCGAATCGTGCACTTCGAAATTCGCCTGTTTTTCCGCGACATGCTGCAGCGGCAGATAGCGCGCTTCGGTTTCCTGATCGACCAGCACCGAATGGCGCTGCGAGAACGTGCCGCGCCCGCAATCCTGGCCCGACAAGCGCACCGGCGTGCCTTCGGCGACCAGCGTGCCGAAGGCGAGCGCTTCGCCCGTCGCCCAATCGATGCCCTTGCCGGCATCGAGGATCTTGCGCTTGGCGTCGAGATTGCGGCGCACCGTGCGGTGGATGTTGTGGCCGTCGGGCACGCGGGTCAGCGCGTCGCCGACCTGCTTGAGCAGATCGTTCGACACGGCGGTGTTGCCGCGCCGGTCGTCGTTCTTCGCCGTTTCGATGCCCGCCCACTTGCCTTCCAGCCAATCGGCCTTGTTGGGCTTGTAGGTCTTCGAGGCTTCGAGCTGGCTGTCGAGATGGGCCTGGAAGTCGTCGTAGATCTTCTGGCCTTCGCCGGCCGGAATCGAGCCTTCGGCTTCCAGCTGCTCGGCGTAAAGCGTGCGCGTCGTCTTGTGCGCGGCGATGCGCCGATACATCAGCGGCTGCGTGAACGACGGCTCGTCGGTCTCGTTATGGCCGTGGCGGCGATAGCAGACCATGTCGATGACGACGTCGCGATGGAAGCGCTGGCGGAATTCCGTCGCGATGCGCGCGACATGCACGACCGCTTCGGGATCGTCGCCGTTGACGTGGAACACCGGCACGCCCAGGCCCTTCGCGACGTCGGAGCAATAGACGCCCGAGCGCGAATAGTTCGGCGCCGTGGTGAAGCCGATCTGGTTGTTGACGATGAAATGGATCGTGCCGCCGGTCCGGTAGCCGACGATGTCCACGAAGGCCATCGTTTCGGGCACGATGCCTTGGCCCGCGAACGCCGCGTCGCCGTGCAGCAGCAGCGGCAGCACCGCCGTGCGCTCGACGTCGCCCAGCTGCATCAGCTTGGCGCGCGCCTTGCCGAGCACGACCGGATTGACCGCTTCCAGATGCGACGGGTTGGCGTTGAGCGACAGATGCACCTTGTTGCCGTCGAACTCGCGGTCCGACGAGGTGCCGAGATGGTATTTGACGTCGCCCGACCCTTGCACGTCGTCGGGATGCGCGGCCACACCCTGAAATTCGGAGAAGATCGCGATATAGGGCTTGCTCATCACGTTCGCGAGAACGTTCAAGCGCCCGCGATGGGGCATGCCGATCACGATTTCGCGCACGCCCAATTGGCCGCCGCGCTTGATGATCTGTTCGAGCGCGGGCACCATCGATTCGGCACCGTCGAGGCCGAAACGCTTCGTGCCGACGAATTTGCGATCGAGGTAACGCTCGAAACCTTCGGCGGCGGTCAGACGCTCCAGGATCGCGCGCTTGCCGCGCGCGGTGAAGTCGGTCTGGTTGCGCGGACCTTCGATGCGCTGCTGGATCCAGCTTTTCTGCTCGGGATCGGAGATGTGGAGGAACTCCACGCCGATCGAGCCGCAATAGGTCGTCTTCAACACCGACACGATCTGGCGCAACGTCGCGCGCTCCAGACCCAGCACGTTGTCGATCAGGATCGGGCGGTCCATATCGGCTTCGGTGAAGCCGTAATGCGCCGGATCGAGTTCGGGATGCGGCTCCTGCTTGGTCAGGCCCAGCGGATCGATATTGGCTTCGAGATGACCGCGCATACGGTAGGCGCGGATCAGCATGATCGCGCGCACCGAATCGAGCGTCTGCGCCTTGGCCTGTTCGGGGCTCAAACCCTGGACAACCGGCGCGGGCGCGGCGGCCGCAGCGGCGGCCCCGTTGCCCTTGCCCTTCGCTGGGGCGGCGGCGGCCGGGTCGGCCACGCCGATGATGCGCGTCTTTTCCCGGCCCCAACGCGGGACGTAATACCCCGTCCCTTCCGTCGTCATTTCGCGCAACACGCCATGCCAGCTTGGATCGACGCTGCCGGGATCGGCCCGGTATTTGTCGAGCATCTCGGCGATGAAAACGGCGTTGTTGCCGTTGAACAGCGTCTCGAGATCCGGATGGGTCGCCATGTCGCGCTCCTTAAACGGCTTCGTGCTTAACCTTGCATCGCCTTGACCATCGTCGAGCCCAGCGCCGCCGGGCTGTCGGCGACGAGGTAACCCGACGATTTCATCGCTTCGATCTTATCGCCGGCCGTGCCCTTGCCGCCGGAGATGATCGCACCGGCATGGCCCATGCGACGGCCCGGCGGGGCGGTCACGCCCGCGATGAAGCCGACGATCGGCTTCTTGACCTTCGACGCCTTGTAGAAGGCGGCGGCTTCTTCTTCGGCCGAGCCACCGATTTCGCCGATCATGATGATGCCGGCGGTTTCGGGATCGGCGAGGAAGAGTTCCAGCGCATCGACGAAGTTCGTGCCGTTGACCGGGTCGCCGCCGATGCCGATGCAGGTCGTCTGCCCGAGCCCTGCGGCCGTGGTCTGCGCGACCGCTTCGTAGGTCAGCGTGCCCGAACGGCTGACGATGCCGATTTTGCCGCGGCTATGGATGTGGCCCGGCATGATGCCGATCTTGCACTCGCCCGGCGTGATGACGCCCGGGCAGTTCGGCCCGATCAGGCGCGTCTTGGTGCCCGACATCGCGCGCTTCACGCGCACCATGTCCAGCACCGGGATGCCTTCGGTGATGCACACGACCAAGCGCAGCTTGGCGTCGACCGCTTCCAGGATCGCGTCGGCCGCGAAGGGCGGCGGCACGTAGATAACCGAAGCGTCGGCCCCGGTCGTGCGCACGGCTTCGTCCACCGTGTTGAACACGGGCAGATCGAGATGCTTGGTGCCGCCCTTACCGGGCGTCACGCCGCCGACCATCTTGGTGCCGTAGGCGATGGCCTGTTCGGAGTGGAAGGTGCCCTGCGCGCCGGTAAAGCCCTGGCAGATGACCTTCGTATTCTTGTCGACGAGAACGGCCATGTTACGCGGCCTCCTTCACGGCCTTGACGATTTTCTCGGCCGCGTCGGCGAGGTTGTCGCCCGACACGATCTTGAGGCCCGAGGTTTTGAGGATCTTCTTGCCGAGCTCGACATTCGTGCCTTCGAGGCGAACGACCAGCGGCACGTTCAACGCGACTTCGCGCGCCGCGGCGACCACGCCTTCGGCGATCACGTCGCAGCGCATGATGCCGCCGAAGATGTTGACCAGAATGCCTTCGACGTTCGGGTCCGACAGAATCAGCTTGAAGGCCTGCGTCACGCGTTCCTTCGTCGCACCGCCGCCGACGTCGAGGAAGTTCGCGGGCTCGCCGCCATAGAGCTTGATGATGTCCATCGTGGCCATCGCCAAGCCCGCGCCGTTCACCATGCAGCCGATATTGCCGTCGAGCTTAACGTAGTTCAGCTCGTGCTTGCCGGCTTCGCGCTCCATCGGATCTTCTTCGTCTTCGTCGCGCAATTCGGCCACGTCCTTGTGGCGGAACAGCGCGTTGTCGTCGAAGTTCATCTTGGCGTCGAGGGCGAGCACGTCGCCCGCACCGGTCACGACCAGCGGATTGATTTCGACGATCGACGCGTCGAGCTTCACGAAGGCTTCGTACATCGCCGACACGAACTTGACGCAAGCGCCGACCTGCTTGCCTTCCAGGCCCAAAGCGAACGCCACTTGGCGCGCGTGATAGGGCTGCAAGCCTTGCGTCGGGTCGATCGCGACCTTGACGATCTTCTCCGGCGTCTTATGGGCGACTTCTTCGATATCCATGCCGCCTTCGGTGGACGCCATCACGGTCACGCGCTGCGTGGCGCGGTCAACCAGCATGCCGAGATACAGCTCGCGCTTGATGTCGCAGCCTTCCTCGACATAGATGCGCTTCACTTCCTTGCCCTTGGGGCCGGTCTGCTTGGTGATCAGAATCTTGCCGAGCATCGCGGCGGCGTTCTTCTTCACCTCGTCGATCGACTTGACGACGCGCACGCCGCCTTTGCCGTTCGGATCGTCCTTGAAGCGGCCGGCACCGCGGCCGCCCGCATGGATTTGCGACTTCACAACCCAAACCGGGCCGCCGAGTTCGCGGGCGACCTTCTCGGCCTCGTCGGGGGTGTAGGCAACCCCGCCCTTGGGGACCGCGACGCCGAATTTGGCCATCAGCGTTTTGGCTTGGTACTCGTGAATATTCATGGACGATCCCGCGACGGGGTTGGAATACGGAAACCTAGCCCCGGGCGGGGGGTATGGGCAACCGCGCCCGCCCGGGATCCGGTAGAACGAAGGATTAAAGCTTGCCTTCGGCCTTCAGCAGCTTCTCGGCCACGCCGCAGAGGTCCTGCACCGCCTTGACCGACTTGTCGAAACCCGCCTTTTCGGACGGATCCAGCGCGATTTCGACGACCTTTTCGACGCCGTTCTTGCCGATGATGCACGGCACGCCGACATAGAGGCCCTTGAGGCCGTATTCGCCGTTGAGCATCGCCGCGCACGGCAGCACGCGGCGCTTGTCGCGCAGATAGCTCGCCGCCATTTCGATGGCCGACATCGCCGGCGCGTAGAAGGCCGAGCCGGTCTTCAACAGATTGACGATTTCCGCACCGCCGTCGCGGGTGCGCTGGACGATCTTGTCCAGCTTTTCCTGCGTCGTCCAACCCATCTTGACGAGGTCGGGCAGCGGAATGCCGGCGACGGTCGAATAGCGCACCGACGGCACCATCGTGTCGCCGTGGCCGCCGAGCACGAAGGCCGTGACGTCTTCGACCGAAACCTTGAATTCGTCGGCCAGGAACCAGCGGAAACGCGCCGAATCCAGCACGCCGGCCATGCCAACGACCTTGTTGGCGGGCAGGCCCGACAGGACCTGCATCACCCACACCATCACGTCGAGCGGGTTGGTGACGACGATGACGAAGGCGTTGGGCGCGTTCTTCTTGATCGCGTCGGCGACGGTGGCCATCACCTTGACGTTGATGCCGATCAAATCGTCGCGGGTCATGCCGGGCTTACGCGGCACGCCGGCTGTGACGATGATCACGTCGGCCCCGGCCATCGCCGAGTAATCGTTGGAGCCGGTCACGAACGAGTCGAACCCGGCGACCGGCGAGGCTTCGGCGATATCCAGCGCCTTGCCCTGCGGGATGCCTTCCGCGATATCGAGCAGGACGACGTCGCCCAGTTCCTGAAGCCCGGCGAGCAGAGCTAACGTGCCGCCGATCTGACCGGCGCCCACGAGCGCGATCTTGTTGCGTGCCATACGGAATTTCCCCTTCTGCGGCCCCCCGAACGGGAGCGCTGCGGTGCGAAAACGAGCGCCGGGGTTGTACCGCCGCCGCCGCAAACCTTCAAGCGCTGGCGGCCGAACCCGATTTCCCCGGCGAAACCGGACCTTAACCGGGGTCGATGAAGCCTCGATTAACGCCGGGGGGCGGCTTCGACGAAAACATCGACCTGCTGGCCGACAAACGCCGGAAAAGCCGGGTCGGCGACCGCATAGATCGCTTGCAGCACGCGGGTATCGACCCGCTCGGCCGTGCCGCCGGTCAGGGATTTCTTTGGAATGACATAGGGTTCCGTCCGGACGAAGCGAAGCTCGCTGGACAGGCGGGCATCGCCGCGCAAGCGCGCGGTCGCGTGCGCGCCCGGGGTCAGGCGCTGGGCGTCGACCTCGTCGATATCGACCCGAACATGCAGTGGCATCACGCTACCCATCAAGACAAGTGGTGTCTGGAGACCGCCAGCGGCGGCGAACTCACCCGTCCTTATGTTGAGCTGGAGCACCCGCCCGGCGAGCGGGGCGCGGACGACCGTGCGCGCCACATCGACCGCCGCGCGCTGGGCGAGCGCCTTGGCTTCGAGCAGCGACGCCTCAAATTCGCCGCGCTGGGCTTCCAGCACGTCGATCTGGCGGCGCGCGGCTTCGACGGCCGCGCGGGCCCCCTGCAATCCGGCATCGGCCCGGCGCGCATCGGCGACGGCCGATTCCAAACGCTGACGGCTGGCGAAATCCTGGCGCGACAATTCCTGCTGACGGGTGCGGTCGCTTTCGGCGCGCTCGCGCTCGGCCGCCGCGCTCGTTACCGACGTGCCGGCTTGCGCGACGATCGCGCGCTGCTGCGCCACTTGCCGGTCGAGCCGCGCCAAGGCCGCTTCGGCCGCCGATTGGCGCGCCTGGGCTTGCGCCAGATTGGCGGCGTGGATGCGGCCATCGATTTCGAACAATGGCGCGCCCTGGGCCACGTCCTCGCCTTCCTTCGCGTGTACGGCCACGACCACGCCGCCGAGTTCGGTCGCGACGGCGACGATCTCGCTGGCCGGTTCGACGAGACCCGAGCCCGCGATGGCCGAAGCGTAAGGATTGGACGGCGGCGCCACCACCGGATCGACCAGCGGGCGCGAACGATCCGCGGCGGCGATCGACCACACGGCGAAGATCAAAGACCCACCCGCAACGACGGGCAGGATGTGGCGGACGAAACGTGGGCGCTTCATGGAACGGTCTCCAAAGCTTTGGTTTCGATTCCGGCGATGCGCCCGTCTTCCATCCGGACGATCCGGTCGGCGAAATCGAAAATGCGGTGATCATGGGTGACGACCAGCGTGGCGCGGTCCGCGCGCACGGAAGCGGCGCGCAGCATTTCCATCACCGTGCGCCCGCCGGTCGCGTCGAGCGCCGCCGTCGGCTCGTCGCAGACGACGAGCTTGGGTTCGTGCACGAGGGCGCGCGCGATCGCCACGCGCTGCTGCTGCCCGCCCGACAATTGGCGCGGCAATTTGGCCGCGTGCTCGCCCATGCCGAGCTGTTCGAGCAGCGGCATCGCCGCCCTCGCCGCCGCCGACAATTCCATGCCGCCCGCGACCAGCGGGATCGCGGCGTTCTCGGCGGCCGTCAACGCGGGCAGCAGATTGTATTGCTGGAAAATGAAGCCGAGCGTGCGCCGCCGGAAGGCGACACGCAGCGCGTCGGACATTTTCGCGATGTCCTGCCCGTCGACTTCGACGTCGCCGGAATCGAACGACAATATGCCCGCGACGATCGACAGCAGCGTGGTCTTGCCGCAACCCGACGGACCGACCAGCATCGTCATCTCGCCCCAGGGCACATCGAGATCGACGCCGTGCAGCACGCGCTGCAAGCCCGCCTCCGATTCGAAGGACTTCACCACGTCGCGGCATTTGACGGCGAACGACATGGCGATCAGCCCCGGAACACGATCGCCGGATCGACGACCAGCACGCGGCGCACGGACGCGAAGCTCGCCGCCGCGATGATCAGCAGCACGGCGGCCGCCACGCCGATCGCGACTTCGGCGGGCAGCGCCAGCCCGCGCAATTCGATGCTGATCTTCGGCACGAATTCGAAGAACGCGGCGGCAAAGCCGATGCCGATCGAATAGCCGGTGATCGCCGCCACACCCGCCTGCAACAGCACCATGCGCAGAATGGCGAGATTGCCCACGCCGATCGCTTTCAGCGCGCCGAACTGGCGCAAATTCTCGACCACGAACAGGAAAAAGGTCTGGCCGACGATCGCGGCACCGACGATGAAGCCGAGCGCGATCGTGATCCCGAAATTGATCGGGATGCCGGTGTTGCGCAGAAAGTAGTTCATCGTCTTGTCGACGAAGCCGGCGCGCGTCAGCCCTTGCAAGCCGGTGTCGCGGGTGACGCGCGCGGCGACGTCTTCGGCGTTATGGCCGGGGGCGGCGCGCGCGATCACGTAACTCAACTGGCTGCGCCGTGGCTGGGCGACGTTCAACGCCTGCGAATAGCGCATAACCACGACCGGCGCGGTGGTGAACGGCGCCCCCGCTTCGGTGATCGCGACGACCTTCACGCGGCGGTCGTTGATCTCCACCTCGCGCCCCAGATCGAGTTTCACGCCCGGCCACAGTCGGCCGAAACCCGCGCGATCGATGGCGATCGCGTCGGGCTGATGCAGATCTTCGATCTTGCCCAGCAGGATTTTGCGCGGCGCGCCGGTCAGCGTGGCGTCGTCCACGCCCAGCATCATCACCTGTTCGAGGATTCCGTCGGGCGAGCGCGCGGTCGACATCGCGCGATAGAAAGGCAGCGCCCAGGCGACCCCTTCGACCGAGCGCACCCGATAAAGCTGCGTGTCGGTCAACGGCTCGGTCACGTCGGAATATTTGACGCGCGGGTCCATGACCCACAGATCGGCTTCCTGCACGTCGACGATCTGGCTGACCGTGCGCCCGAGCACGCCGACGAACAGCCCCGCCTGCTGCGCCATCAGCAGCGTGGCGAAGGCGATGCCGAACACCAGGCCCAGATACTTGCCTGGATCGCCGAACAACATGCGCAAAGCGACTTTGCCCATCGGGGCGACGGTCCTTCGTAAAAATGAAACGAAACGGTTTCGTTTAAAATACCGATGTGCTAGAAAACGTCAAGTCGCATGAAAAAACCCGCCCAACCCCGCCCCCGTCCCGGCCGCCCCAAAAAGGGCAGCGAGCGCGCGCGTCGCGACGCGATCCTCGACGCCGCGTTGGCCGAATTCGCCGCGCGCGGCTATGGCGCCACCACGCTGGATGGTATCGCCAAGCGCGCGCGCACGGCCAAACGCACGCTTTACGAGACCTTCGGCGGAAAGGAACGCCTGTTCCAGGCGGCGGTGTCGCGCGTGT
Organism: Alphaproteobacteria bacterium; assembly: GCA_017308135.1. Classification (NCBI taxonomy): domain Bacteria; kingdom Pseudomonadati; phylum Pseudomonadota; class Alphaproteobacteria; species Alphaproteobacteria bacterium. The sequence continues at coordinate 783,042 of JAFKFM010000006.1, read as the reverse complement.
CGGGCACGGTGATCGCACCGCTGGTCCCGCCGCAAGACGGCGAAATGCCGCCGTTGCGCGACATGCTGACGCAGGCGGCGTTCATCGCAATCTCGACGATCTTTACGGCCGAAAAAGCCGCGATCTATCGGATGGTGGTGGGCGAAGCGCCCGCCTTCCCGGAACTCGCGGCGAATTTCTACGCGGCCGGGGTCGGCACCGCCATTCCGCGCATCGCCGCGGCGCTGAAACACGCGATGACGCGCGGCGAGATCCGCGATTGCGATCCGTTGGCCGAGACCAAACGCCTGGTCAGCCTATTCATCGGCGAACCGCATTTGCGCTTCGTGCTGGGCCTCGACCCCGCCCCGACCAAAGCGCAAGCGCGCAAACGCGCCGAAACGGTCGTCGATTTTTTCCTGCGCGCGTTAGCGCCGCGATAAGGCCGGCCAATTGGCGTCGGCTTTGGCGATATTGGCGGCGCGCGACATATCCCAGCGCAGCTGAACGAAGCGCGAGTAGTTGAGATAGAGCTTGCCGTCGACGATGCGCCACGCGTCGGGATCGATGGGTGCCGTGTAGTTGTTCGCGACCGCCCAGGCGCAGAAGCCGCCATATTGCGGCGCGTAGCGGGCCGGATCGGCGGCGAAGGCGTCGCGGTTTTGGGCGGAGGCGAAATGCCACGTCGCCCCGTTCCAGTCGTGGCGGAATTCCGGCTTGCCCGGCACCGCGTCGCCCGCCGTGAAATAGGCGACGACATCGGTCCCGCGCAAAGCCACGCCGTTTTCGGCGAAGACCGTATCGGCGGCGGCGGGCCGCGCTAACGCCAACACCAGCAGGATCAGGGCAAGAAACCGGGCCATATCGATGTTTCGCACCCGCCGAACCGGAGGTTACATCCCGCCCAGATGCGGCGCGGCGAGGTAATCCTCCGACTGCATTTCGTGCAATCGGCTGGCGGTGCGTTGGAACTCGAACGCGTGATCGCCCGACGGATGCAAACGGTCGGGCGCGTCTTCCGCCGCCATGACCAGCTTGCAGCGATGTTCGTAAAGCGCGTCGATCAGCGTCACGAAGCGGCGCGCTTCGTTGCGGTTATCGGGTTTCAGCAACGGCACGCCGTCCAGCACCAGCGTGTGGAAGTTCTTGGCGAGGACCAGATAATCCGCCGCTCCCAGCGCCTTCGTGCAGAGCGGATCGAATTGGCAGAACGCGACGCCGCCGCCCGCGCGCGGAATGTCGAGATCGCGGCCCGACACGTCGAGCGTCACCGGGCCAACGCTGGCGCCCTCGGTCAGCGTGGCGAACGCCTTCTCCAACTGCGCGGTCGAGCGATCGCCCACCGGCCAGTGATAGACCGGCATGCCCCGGATGCGGATACGCCGATAATCCTGGCCGCCATCGAGTTCCAGCACGTCGAGCTTCGATTTCAGCACCGCGATCGCGGGCAGGAACAATTCGCGCTGCAAGCCGCCGTTATAAAGATCGTCGGGCGCGATATTCGACGTCGCGACGACGACCACGCCCTTCTCCAGCATCGCGCCGAACAAGCGGCCCAGGATCATCGCGTCGGCGATGTTGGTCACCTGGAATTCGTCGAAGCACAGCAGCCAGGCTTCGTCGGCCAGCGCCGCGGCGAGCGGGGGAATGGGGGCGCCGTCGCCCTTCTTCGCCTCGCCCGATTGGCGCCAGGCATGGATGCGCGCGTGCACCTCCAGCATGAATTCGTGGAAATGCACGCGGCGTTTCTTTTCGACCGGGGCGGCCGCGAAGAACATATCCATCAGCATGGATTTGCCGCGCCCGACGCCGCCGAACATATAAAGTCCCATCGGCGGCGCGCCCGCTTGCTCCAAGCCGAACTTGCGCGCGAAACCGAGCGACGCGCGCCAGAAGCCGGGGCGCGGATCGGGCTTATAGGTCGCGAGGGCGCGCAACAACGTGCCGAGTTTTTCCACGGCCAAAGCTTGCGCGGGATCGGGCTTGATCTCGCCCGCCGCGATCCGCGCACGATAGGATTCGAGCAGCGCGTTCAAATTTCCAACAACTCCGATACGAAAGCGGGCACCAGATCCGTGGCCTTGCCGTAACGTTTTTCGGCGAAGGCGGAGGCGACGTCGGACGGTTCGAGATTAAGCTCGATCGTGCGCGCACCGGCCGCGTTCGCGTGTTCGACCAAACCGGCGGCGGGATAGACCGAACCCGACGTGCCGATCGACACGAAGATATCGCAGGCTTCGACCGCCGCGATCGCTTCGTCCATGAAGAACGGCATTTCATTGAACCACACGACATGCGGGCGCAGCGTGCCGATTTCGGCGCAGGCAATACACGTACTGGCAGCGCCCAAATCGCCGCGCTCTTCCGCCACGTTGCCGCAAGCGAAGCAGCGCGACTTCAGCAGCTCGCCATGGATCGCGAGGATGTTCTTGGAGCCCGCGCGCCGGTGAAGGTCGTCGATATTCTGCGTGACCAGCGTCACCGTGCCTTGCCATTCGGCTTCGAGCCGCGCCAAGGCCAGATGCGCCGCGTTGGGCTGGATCGCCGGAAGTTGCAGCGCGTGGCGGCGCATATTGTAGAAGGCTTGCACGAGCTGCGGATTCCGGACAAAAGCCGAGGGGGTCGCGACATCTTCGATCCGCACCTGCGACCACAGGCCGCCAGCGTCGCGGAACGTATCGATGCCCGACTCCTTCGAAATTCCGGCCCCGGTAAGGATGACGATCGAACCCGCCATGACGCCGCAAATTACCAGTCTGCTGTTCGTGTGCACGGGAAATATCTGCCGCTCGCCCACCGCCGAGGGCGTGATGCGCAAAATGGCCCGGGATGCGGGCCTCAGCTTGCGCATCGAATCCCGCGCCACCCATGGCTACCATATCGGCGAACCGCCCGATCCGCGCACGATCCGCCATGCCGCGACGCGCGGCTACGATCTTTCGCCCCAGCGCGCGAAGAAGCTCGCCCCCCGCGATTTCGCCGAATTCGACCTGATCCTGGCTTGCGATTCGGGCCATTACGAAATCCTGGAATCGCTGGCGCCGGACGGCGCGAAAATTGCCATGTTCCGCCAGGACGGCAGCGACGTGCCCGACCCTTACTATGGCGGGGCAAAGGGCTTCGACGAGGTGCTCGATATCGTGGAACGCGAATGCGCCAGATTGATCCGGGAATTGCGCTAAGCGCGCGCATCGAAGCGGCCGCCGGGTCGCCGGTCGCGCGCACCGCACCGATGGGCGGCGCGCATGGCGCGTCGTTGCTTGCCGTCGATCTCGCCGACGGTCGCCGTTTGGTCGCCAAGACGGGCACGGGCCTCGCGCCCGAAGGCTTCTGCCTGTCCTATCTCGCGCGCGCGACGGTCTGCCCCGTACCGCAATTGCTGCTGGCCGACGACGATCTGCTGCTGATGGCACATATCGACGGATCGACCGGTGCGGCGGGCAAAGACGCGCAGCGCGATTTGGCGCGTGTACTGGCCGAGCTTCATACGATCGTCGGTCCGCGCTACGGCTTCCCGCGCGCGACACCGCATGCCGGTTTCTTGCAGCCCAATGATTGGGACCGCGATTGGCATCGCTTCTATGGCGAGAAGCGCTTGATGTTCGTCGCCCGCCAGATCGATAGCGATATCGCGCGGCGCGTCGAAAAACTCGTCGCGCGGCTGCCCGATCTGCTGCCCCAACCCAAAGCGCCGGGCTTGATCCACGGCGATTTGTGGGGCGGCAATATCATCAGCCGCGACGGGTGCATCGCCGCCTTCGTCGATCCGTCGCTTTACTTCGCCGATCCGGAAATCGAGATCGCGTTCCTGACGCTGTTCGGCGATGTCGGCGACGACTTCCTCGCGGTCTATAACGAACGCCGCAAGCTCTCGCCCGATTTCCGCGAAACGCGGCGCGATCTTTATTGCTTGTGGCACCTGCTGGTGCATTTGAAGCTGTTCGGCGGATCGTATCGCGCGCAAGTCGACGCGATTTTGAATCGCTTCGTCTAATCGCGCAGGAAGAACGCGGCTTCTTCGGTATAGACCGCCCCGCCCGGGCGGCGCAGGCTGGAATAGAGCGCGAAGCTGTCGATGCGGATCGGCCCTGCTTTGAACAGCGCGTTCTCGATCAGGAAATCCTGGACCTTGCCCAGTGGTGCCCCATCGAGCCGCGCCAGCGTGACATGCGGCAGGAATTTGCGGGGCTCGTTGGCGAAGCCTTCCTTGCGGCAGGCTTCGTCGACTTTGCGATGGAGCATGTCGAGTGCGTCCGAATGCTTCACGCCCGCCCAGAGGGCGCGCACCTCGTCGCCGGTTTTGAAATGGCCCACGCCGGCAAGCTCGATATCGAACGGCTTGTGGCGAATCGCCATCAACGCGTAGGCGAGGTCTTCGGCCTTATCTTCCTGCGTTTCGCCGACGAAGCGCAAAGTCAGATGATAATTGTCGCTCTCCACCCAATCGGCCCCCGGCACACCCGCGGCGATCGCATCCAATCGCGCGCGGATGTCCTCGGGAAAGCCGAGAGCGACGAAGAGCCTTATCACGTCACGGGCAGGGGTTTGGATTGCCGGCGTGGATCGCGTCGAGCTTGGCGCGCAGCTCGGGCGAGATCGCGACGTCGATCGCCGCGATATTCGTTTTGAGCTGTTCTACGCTGGTGGCGCCGACGATCGCCGCCGTGACGAAAGGCTGCGCCGCGACGAAGGCAACCGCCATCTGGGCGGGATCGAGCCCGGCTTCGCGCGCGGCGGCCACGTATAGCTTCGCCGCCGGTTCGGCGCGCGGTGTGGAATAACGCTTGAAGCGTTCGAACAGCGTCAGGCGCGCATTCGCGGGCTTGGCGCCGTCGAAATACTTGCCGGTCAGCACGCCCATGCCGAGGACGGAATAGGCGAGCAGGCCGACCTTTTCCTTGATCGCGATTTCGGCGAGGCCGATTTCGAAACTGCGATTGAGCAGCGAATACGGGTTCTGGATCGACGCGATGCGCGCGCCCAGGCCCTTGTCGGCCGCGCGCAAATAGTCGAGCAAGCCCCACGGCGTTTCGTTCGACGCGCCGAACCAGCGGATCTTGCCTTCCTTGACGAGCTTTTCCATCGCCCCGGCGGTCTCGGCCAAGGGCGCCCCCTGATCCGCACCTTCCTTATGCGCGTAGTCGAGCACGCCGAAGCGATTGGCCGGACGGTCGGCCGAATGCGCCTGATAAAGGTCGATGTAATCGGTTTGCAGGCGCTTCAACGACGCTTCCACCGCCGCGCGGATCGAGGCCTCGTTGAGCGGCTGGCCGGGGCGGATGTGATCGTTGCCCATCGAACGGCTGGCGACCTTCGTGGCGACCACGATTTTGTCGCGCTTGGCTTTATTTTTGGCGAGCCACGTGCCGAGATATTCCTCGGTGCGGCCGTAGGTCTCCTTCTTCGGCGGCACGGGATACATTTCCGCCACGTCGATGAAATCGACGCCCATCTCCAGCGCCAGATCGATTTGCGCGTGGGCGTCCGCTTCCGAATTCTGCTGACCCCAGGTCATGGTGCCCAAGCAAATGCGCGAGACCTTCCGGCCGGTCGTTCCGAGTTCGACGTATTTCATTTTTATCCTGAGAGGGGATGGTTATCCGAACAACGCAAGGACGCCGGTATAACCGTAGAGGCGCGCGTTGGAAATCTCGCCGTTGCAGAACATCCCGGCGATCGGGATGTCGCCCAGCGTTTCGCGCAACAGCGCGCGCTCGGCCGAATCGGGCCCGAACATGTTGGGCCCGCGCGCCAGGCACGAGAAATAAAGCCCGGCTTTCGGTTTGTTCAGACGCGCCTTCGTGCGCGCGAGCATACGCGCCAAATCCTGCGCGGCCGCTTCTTCGTCGCGGCGCACGAAGAACACGCGGTCGCCCGGCTCCACCGTATGGCCGACCGCGATCAAGCCGTTATCGGGATCGATGCCGGTCAGATGGCGCACGAGATAATCGTTGGTGTCGCTGCCCGGCGTGGGGAACGCGAGCAGCGTGCTCATCGCCGCTTGGCGCAGATCGCCGCCGGGGCGCACGCCCGCGGCTTCGCGGAACAAGTCGAGCGCGTCGCGCCCGTCGATCTCGGCGATCACGTTATCCTCGGCCGAGGTCACGCGATGCACGGGGCCGAGTGCGGCGCACCCCTGGCTCAACCCGACCGACACATTGACGTCGCCGGCGATCAACACGCCCGACAGGCCTTCGTCGACGACGCGGCCGGCGATCTGCGCGAAACCGTCGTCGCCCGACGACAAGCCGCCGACGAGATAGGCGCCGCTCGTTTCCGCGAGATCGGCCAGCGTGTCGGCGATGTTGGGCAAACGCGGATCGGCATGAACCACGCCCAAGGCCGGGCGCTTATCCGCGATCCAGGCTTCGAGATCGGCGGGGGTTTCGCCGGGCTGGGTCAAATTCGGCACGAGGCGATAGGCGTTCTTCGGCAGGTCGAGGGCGAGCGCCGCCAAAGCGGGCTGGCCGAAGACTTCCGTATCGCCGACGATGCCCAGGCCCACCGAGCCCGTCCAATCGCCGATACCCGAGATGCGTTTGACGACGGCGAGGATTTCCTCGAGCTGCCCGGCAAGCGCGCCGGTTGCATATAAAAACCCGAGCGTACCGCCAGGCAGATCGCGCGCCAGTTTCTCGCCAAGCTCGACGGCGAGCTTGCCCCAATCCTCGGCATTCGTGCCGACGGCTTGGGCGAAGGCGATTGACGGGGCGATCTGCTTCATGGTCGCCTATCCTTGCGCGGAACCGGCCTTACCGCCACGAAAAAGGAGGCGTTCCTTTGCCGCCGATCATCGCTTTCCATACCGCGGCCGCGTTGACCGCACTGATCCTCGGCATCGCCATCTTGCTGCGGCCCAAGGGCACGGCCGTGCATAAGCTGACCGGGCGTATCTGGGTCGCGGCGATGGCGATCACGGCGGTCACGTCGTTCTGGATTCAGGAATTGCGCGGCGGCGCCGGCTTCAGCTGGATCCATATCCTGTCGATCGTCACGCTGATTGGCCTCGCGCGCGCGATCTACGCGATCCGCCACGGCAACGTGAAAGCGCATCAACGCGCGATGATCAGCGTGTTCGCGGGCGTGATGATCGCGGGCGCGTTCACGCTGCTGCCGGGCCGCATCATCGGCGGCTGGTTGTTCGGCGGTTAGCTTCCCGCCAGCAGCTTGCGCACGGCGGGCAGGATATTGGCGACCATCACGTCCACGCCTTGCGGGTTGGGATGGATGCCGTCGCCAAGATTGAGTTCGGACTTCGCCGCGACACCTTCCAAGAAGAACGGATAGAGCGGCACGCCGTGCTTGGCGGCGAGGCGCGGAAACACGGCCGCGTATTTGTCGCGATAGTCGCTGCCCATGTTGGGCGGCGCCAGCATGCCCGCGAGCAGCGTCTTGACGCCCTTTTCCTTCATGCGCGTGAGGATGCGATCGAGATTGCGTTCCATCGCGTCGGGATCGAGACCGCGCAGACCGTCATTCGCCCCCAGCGCCACGATCGCGAATTCGGGCGGGCGTTGCCCGAGCGCCCAATCGACGCGCGTCAACCCGCCCGCCGACGTGTCGCCCGAGACGCCGGCGTTGATCACCTGGATCGATACACCTTGTGCGCGCAGAGCCGCTTCCAGGCGCTGGGGAAATGCCTCGCGCGCCTGAATATTGTAACCCGCCGACAGCGAATCGCCCAAAACCAGCAAACGCGGCGCCGGGCTTGGGGTTTGCGCCGCCGCCGGAACGGCCGCCATCAGCGCGATTCCGGCCAGGAACGCGTTGAAAGCCCGGCGCGTTCGACCATATCCCTGAGATTCGCGCGCCATTCCGGGGTACCCTTCCTTCATGTCCCAAACCATCGATCCGATCCTGCGCCTCGCGGGCGTCCATCTGAAGCTGGCGAGCCAAGCGGGCGAGGTCAATATCCTGCGTGGCGTCGATTTATCGGTCGCACCGGGCGAAACTGTGGCGGTGGTCGGTCCGTCGGGCTCGGGCAAGTCGACGATGATGATGATCGTCGCCGGGCTGGAACGCCCCACGCAAGGCGAGGTGCATGTCGCCGGCCAGAACCTGACGACGTTGGACGAGGACGGTTTGGCGCTGTTCCGCCGGCGCTCCATCGGCATCGTCTTCCAGGCCTTCCATCTGATCCCGACGATGACGGCGCTGGAAAACGTCGCGATCCCGCTGGAATTCGCGGGTGACGCCAAAGCCTGGGTCAAGGCGAAGGCAGCACTTGAGTCGGTGGGTCTCGGCCATCGCCTGACGCATTATCCGGGCCAAATGTCCGGCGGCGAACAGCAGCGCACGGCGCTGGCGCGCGCGGTCGTCGCCGAACCCAAATTGCTGCTGGCGGACGAACCCACCGGCAATCTCGACGCGACGACGGGGGTGGGCATCGTCGATCTGATGTTCGATCTGCAGAAGAGATTCGGCACATCGTTGCTGCTGATCACCCATGACGCGACGCTGGCGCGGCGCTGCGACCGCGCGGTGCGGATGGATGACGGGCGCTTGTCGCCGTTGAACGCCGATCTCGCCGCGGCGGATTGAGCATATGACCCCAGAAGCCAATCCCGCGCGTTGGAGCCTCGCCATCGCCCTTGCCCGCCGTGAGCTTCGCGGCGGCGTGAAGGGTTTCCGCGTGTTCATGGCGTGCCTGATGCTGGGGGTCGCCGCCATCGCGGGCGTGGGCTCGCTGGCCGAGGGCGTGCGCGAAGCCTTGCGCCAAGATGCGCGCACGATTTTGGGCGGCGACGTCGAACTCGCCTTCACGCATCGCGAGGCGACGGCGGATCAATTGGCGTTTATCCGCGAAAGCGGGCGCGTGACGGTCGTCGCCGAAATGCGCGCGATGACGCGCACCGACAACGAACGCCTGCTGAGCGAGCTTAAAGCCATCGACCCGGCGAATTATCCGCTGCTCGGCACGGTCGGCTTGTCGGGCGAGACCGATCTCGACAAGGCCTTGGCGCAAAGCGCCGGCGGCGTGTGGGGGGCGGCGGTCGAACGCAGCTTGATGAACCGCCTGGGCATTTCGCTGGGCGATCGCTTCCAGGTCGGCGACGGCACCTATCAAGCGCGCGCCATCGTCGAAAGCGAGCCCGATCGCTCGGCCAATATCTTCACGCTGGGGCCGCGCGTGATGGTCGCCATCGCGTCGCTCGGGCAAACGCAGCTCGTCCAGCCCGGCGCGTTGATCCGCTACGAATATCGCATCGTGCTGAACGATCCCGCGAACGCCGCCAACTGGGTCGAAGCGCTGAAGGCGCGTTTCCCCGATGCGGGCTGGCGCATTCGCGGCACGACCGAAGCAGCGCCTGGCTTGCAGCGCTGGGTCGACCGTATCGCGATGTTCCTGACGCTGGTGGGTTTGACCGCGTTGCTGGTCGGCGGCGTGGGTGTGGCGAACGCCGTTCGCGCCTATCTCGACGGGCGCACGGCGACGATCGCGACGCTGAAATGCCTGGGCGCCCCCGGCGCACTGATCATGCGCGTTTATTTGCTGCAGATCCTGACGCTGGCCGCCATCGGCATCGCGGCGGGGCTTGTCATCGGCGCGTTCGTGCCCGCGGCGATTGCCCCCTTGATCGCGGATCGCCTGACCATCGAAGCGCGCCAAGGATTTTATCCGCTGCCGCTATTGCTGGCGTTGGCGTTCGGCCTGCTGACGGCACTGGCGTTTTCGCTGTGGCCCTTGGCACGCGCGCGCGAAGTGCCGCCCGCCGCCTTGTTCCGCGATCTGATCGCCCCCGTCCGGCGCTGGCCGCGCGCGCACTACGTGTTCTTCGTCGCGGCGGCGATCCTGGCGCTGGCGGGGCTTGCCGTCGTCGCGTCGATCGACAAGCGCTTGGGCGCGGCGTTCTGCGTGGCCGCCGCCGGCACGTTCGTGTTGTTCCGCATCGCCGCCTATGGCGTGCAGCGTTTGGCGAAATCCGCGACCGGTGTGCGCCATCCGGGATTGCGCTTGGCACTCGCCAACATGCATCGCCCCGGCAGCCCCACACCGGGCATCGTGCTGTCGCTGGGTTTGGGCCTGACGGTGTTGACGTTGATCGCCCAAGTGCAGGGCAATTTCAGCCGCCAGATCGCCGAGCAATTGCCGCAGATGGCGCCGTCGTTCTTTTTCATCGATATCCAGCCCGACCAGATCGAAGATTTCACCGCGTTGGTGAAGGCGCATCCGGGTGTCGGCGAAATCCGCGAAGTGCCGTCCTTGCGCGGGCGCATCACGCGCATCAACGGCGTGCCGGCCGAACAGGCGACGATCGCGCCCGATGCGCGCTGGGCGGTGGGCAACGACCGGGGCTTGACCTATACGGGCAAGATGCCGGCGGGCACGCGCCTCGTCGCGGGCGAATGGTGGCCGGAGAATTATTCGGGCCCGCCGCTCGTGTCGTTCGACGCGCAAATCGCGCAAGGCATGGGCTTGAAGGTCGGTGACACGCTGACGCTGAACGTGCTGGGTGTGGAGATCGACGCGACGATCGCCAATCTGCGCGCCGTCGATTGGACCAGCCTGGGCATCAATTTCACGCTGACCTTCGCGCCCGGCACGCTGGAAGGCGCACCCCAAACCTGGATCGCCACCGCGCAAGTCGCGGAGACTCAGGAGGACGATCTGGAACGCGCGGTCACGCAGCGTTTCTCCAATGTCTCGTCGATCCGGGTGAAGCGGGCGCTGGCTACCGCCCAGGAAACGATGGAAGGGATCGCCGCCGCCGCGCGCGTCACCGCCGCGATCACGCTGGTCGCGGGCGTGCTGGTGCTGGCGGGCGCGATCGTCGCCACGCATCGCCGGCGCGTTTACGACGCGGTCGTCTTGAAGGCGTTGGGGGCGACGCGCGCCGATGTGATGCGCGCCTTCCTGGCGGAATTTGCGCTACTGGGGGCAGCCGCCGCAATCGTTGCGGCGCTGGTCGGCACGCTCGCCGCCTGGGGTTTGATCACCGAATATATGCGCGTCGAGTTCGTGCCGCTGCCCGGAACGATCTTCGGCACGGTGCTGGGGGCGGCCGTGGTTGTGATGCTGCTGGGCCTGGGCGGCACATGGCGCGCACTCGGCCAGAAAGCGGCGCCGTTGCTGCGCAACGCCTGATCGGCACGTTCATATCTTCGCAACCTTATTCACATAAGATCCATGGATAAATTTCGGGTGACAATCTCGCCGGAGCCATGGAATGTTCGAGGCCGAACGATGTGAAAAGGGGTCCGCGATCTTGGGCTCGAACACCGGCGATCGGGACGAAACATTGGACGCGCCGGCGATGCGCGCGATCTTGGACGCGCTGCCCGCCTTCGTGAACGTCAAGGATCGCGACAGCCGTTACGTTTATATGAACGCGTTCCAGGCATCGACCTACGGTACGACGCCGAATGCGGCGCGCGGAAAATCGGCGTCGGAACTTTTGGGCGCGGAATACGGCAACTATACCGGCAGCATCGACGCGATGGTGCTCGAGACGGGATTGACGCTCGCCAATTACGACGAGCATTACGCCGGCGCCGACGGCAACAAGCGCGATTGGCTGACGACCAAACTGCCCTGGCGGGGCGCCGACGGCGCCGCGCGCGGCGTCGTCACGATCTCGCTGGACGTGACCGACAAGAAAGCGTCGGAACGCGCGCTGGCCTCCGCGTTGGTGCGCTCGGAAGCGGCCAATCGCGCCAAATCGGAATTCCTGCGCAATATGAGCCACGAGTTGCGCACGCCGTTGAACGCGGTGATCGGCTTCGCCGAGATTCTGGCGAACGGCGGATTGACGCCGGCGCGCGGCGGCGAATACGCGCAAGCGATTCTGGACAGCGCCAACCGGTTGCTCGTGCAGATCGAGACGTTGATGGAGATCGCCGATCTGTCGGGCGAATCGCAGAGCCCGCCCGATCATGCGGTTTGCCCGATCGAAATCGCCGACGAGGCCGCCCAAGCGGCCACGGCCGAAGCCACTTCGCGCGGCATCGCGATCGTGCCGGAAATCGCGCCGGGCCTGCCGGGTTTGCGCGTCGAGCGCCGGGCGCTGCGCCGAATTTTCGACGCGCTGCTGTCCAACGCGATCAAGTTCGGGCGCGACGGCGGCAAAGCGCGCATTCGCATGCTGCGCGCCAATGATGGCGGCATGGCGATCGCGATCGAGGACGACGGAATCGGCATCGCGGACGAGGATTTGGAAAAATGCGTCCTGCCGTTCGAGCAGGTCGAAAAAAGCCTCGCGCGCAAGGAAAGCGGCCTGGGGTTGGGCTTGTCTTTGGCCAAGGCGCTGGCCGAGGCCCAAGGCGGCCGGCTGGTTCTAGAAAGCGAAAAAGACCGTTTCACGCGTGTGACGGTCAGTTTCCCCGCCGCGAGAATGGCGTTTTCACCGATCTAAGCTGTTGATTTCCCATATAGGGGTCAACCGCTATAGGGGCTTTCCCGGTTGAAATCGCCTGCCAATACGCCCAATATCTTCCTTGTGCCGCGATGCCTTTCGGCGTTTCGCGAATGGCCGCGCGGCGAATAAACCGGGAGCGATAGACCCCCATGTTCGAGACGAACAACCGCATTCTGACCCGCAGCGATATCGACGCCGCGACCCTGGATCAGGGCCTGCGCGCGCATATGCTGCGCGTCTACAACTACATGGCCTCGGCCGTGGCGCTGAGCGGCATCGTCGCCGCTTTGGTCGCTTCGTCCCCCGCCGCCATCCAGCTCATTTTCGGCACGCCGTTGAAATGGGCGTTCATGCTGGCGCCGCTGGCCTTCATCATGGTGATGAGCTTCCGCTTCGAATCCATGTCGAAGACGGCGATGCAGGCGCTGTTCTGGGCCTATGCCGCGTGCATCGGCGTTTCGTTCGCGGCGTTCCTGCTGGTGTTCACCGGCGCTTCGGTCGCGCGCGCCTTCTTCATCTCGGCCGCGATGTTCGCGGGCATGAGCCTTTACGGCTACACGACCAAGGCCGACCTGACGAAGTTCTCGACCTTCCTGATCATGGGCGTGTTCGGCTTGCTGATCGCGTCGGTCGTGAACATCTTCGTCGGCTCGACGGCGCTGCAATTCGCGATCTCGGCGATCACGGTGCTGGTGTTCTGCGGCCTGACCGCGTGGGACACGCAGCGCATCAAGGACACCTATGCCGAGTATGCGGGCACGGAGATCGAAGGCAAGCTGACGGTGATGAACGCGCTTGGCCTCTACATCAACTTCGTCGCCATCTTCCAGGCGATCCTGCACCTGACCGGCCAGCGCAACGACGAATAACCGCCGCGCTCGGCGTCTGAACAAAGAAACCCCCGGACGGGAAACCGTCCGGGGGTTTTTCGTTTCTAAATACAGCGCCCGCCGTCGACTTCGAACGCCACGCCGGTGATGAACTCGGCTTCGTCCGAGCACAGATAGAGTGCCGCGTTCGCGATATCGCGCGGCGTGGACAAGCGCCCGATCGGCACCGAGGCGCGGAACTGGGCGCGTTTCTCGGGCGTGTCCTCGCCCATGAAGGTCGCGAGCAGCGGCGTTTCGCCCGCCACCGGGCACAGGCAATTCACGCGGATCTTTTCGGGCGCCAATTCGATCGCCAGCGCCTTGGTCATGGTGATCGCCGCGCCCTTCGACGAATTGTACCAGACGAGACCCGGGCGCGGGCGCAAGCCCGCCGTCGATGCGGTGGTGAGGATAACCCCGCCGCCGCCTTGCTTGCGGAAGAGCGGCACGACCGCTTGGGTGGCCAGATAGATCGCCTTCACGTTCACGTCGAAGATGCGATCGAACGTGGCTTCGTCCACGCCGGTCAGCGGACCGTTGCGATGCGTCACACCCGCGTTGTTGACCATGATGTCGAGCCGGCCGAATTTCGCGACCGCTTCGCCGACCATCTTCGCGGTGTCGGCGGCGGAAGCGACGTCGACCTTCACGGCCGCCGCCTTGCCGCCCGCTTTGACCGTCGCCTCGGCCACGCGCCGCGCGGCGCCTTCGTCGATATCCGCGACGATCACGGCACAACCTTCCTCGGCGAAGCGCGTGACGATCCCTTCGCCGAAGCCGGACCCGCCGCCGGTGACGATCGCGACTTTATTGGCCAGACGCATAACGCCGCCCTCCCCAAGTTTCTCTTGTGGAAACTCTAGCCGTGCCGTTAGCTGCCGCGCCATGGAGAATTTGCCGATTCACTATTGGGTTTATCTGGCGCTGATTGCCGTGGCGATGGCGTGGATCGCGATTCGGGGATTGCGTGCCGCCGATCCGTCGGCGCGCCGGCTGGCGGGTCTGGCGCTTTCGCTGCTGGCGACGACCGCCTTGTGGCTGGGCTTGCCACTGGCCGCCCAACATATCGCCAGCCCGTTCCTGCAAGGCATCGTGCAGGATCTGGCGCGCGTCTTCGGCGTGGCGTGGTGGCTCAGCCTCAGTCTGCTCGCGTGGGTCGGCATGGAGCGTTTCGTCTGGCGCGGGCTCGACAAACGCGGCGTGCAAGTGCCCAAGCTGCTGAAGGACGTGGTGCGCGCGCTGGTCGCGGTGCTGTCGCTGTTCGGCGTCGTGTCGGCGGCGTCCGACCAGCCGCTGACCGGCATGCTGGCGGCGTCGGGCGTGATCGCGGTCGTCATCGGCTTCGCAATGCAGTCGACGCTGGCCGATCTGTTCAGCGGCATCGCGATCAACATCGAACGGCCCTATCGCGTCGGCCATTGGATTCAGATCGACAACGCGCTGACCGGCCAGGTCGTCGAGATCAATTGGCGCGCGACGCGCCTGCGCACCGCCGACGGCAACACGGTGGTGATGCCCAATTCCAAATTGGCGGCCGCGCAGATCGTCAATTTCGACGAGCCCGCCCCGCTCTATCGCGCCTCGCTGCAGATTCCGCTGGATGCGCGCGTCCCGCCCGGCCACGCCAAGGAAGCGCTGGTCGCCGCCGCGCTCAAATCGACGCGCGTGCTGACCAGCCCGCCGCCCTTCGTCGAAACCAAGGAGATCCGCGATACGACGGTGTTGTACGAGGTCCGCTACTGGGTCGATTCCTACGCCGACGACACCGCGATCCGCGACGAGGTCGCGACGTCGGTGTGGTACGCGCTGGACGCCGCCGGGATTTCGCCGGGCCAGCCTTTGCGCACCGATCCGGGCTTGGCGGAGCGCGTGCTCGAACATGTCGATTTGTTCCGCGAAGTGCCCGCTGAAATGCGCGCGCGCGTGGCCGCCGCGGCGCGACGCGAAGTTTTCCACGCGGGCGACGAAGTCGTGCGCCAGGGCGAAGACGATCGCTCGCTATTCGTGGTCGCGCGCGGCGTGTTCGAGGTGAGCTTGCACGCGAACGGCGCCAAGCGCGCCGTGGCGCGGCTGGGCACGGGCGATTTCTTCGGCGAGATGTCGCTGCTGACCGGCGAGTCGCGCAGCGCCAACGTCGTCGCCTTGTGCGACACGATCGCGCTGGAGATTTCGGCCGAAGCGCTCGCCCCGCTGCTGCAATCCGATCCCGAATTCGCGCGCCGCTTGGGCGAGGTCGTGCTCGACCGCCGCCAGATGAACGATGCGGCGTTGCGCGCGATGACGCCCGCCGCGCGCCGCTCCGCCAAGCGCAACCAGGTCGACGCGTTTCTGGCGCGCATGAACGCCTATTTCGGGATCGACTAAAGCCCGCTTCCCGGGGCCAGACGTTTCCCGGGCACCAGCGCGCGGCCGATCACGTTCCAACCCAGGCCCACATCGCGCAAACAAGCCGCGATGCCGATCGCGTAGCTGCGCGCGAAACGCATCGACGCGGGCGGCAGGAATGTTTCCAACGCCGCCGCATCCCCGTTGCCCGCGACGGCGCGGGCACATGCATCGAGCACCGCCGCTTCGTCGGGCGAGATTTCGGGGCAGGCGACGCAGCGCACATCGACCGATCGGGTCGCGGTCGTGCCGATCAGCCAAGTCAGCGCTTCCAGCGTATAGGCGGCGGAGGCGACACCGTTGCGGATGAACGCCGCGTGATATTGCGCGTCGGCCGGCTTGTCCTGGCGCATCAACCCGGCGCGATAGCGGAAGCCCCACAGCACGAGCGACGCGCCCGCCGCAATTTCGCCTGGATCGCGCTCGCAGAGCGGCAGACCGTCGCATTCATGGCCGCTCATCGCGCATCGCCTTTCTTGCGCAGGCGATCCTTGGCGAGGCCGATCAGCACCGACCCCGCCCCCAGCGAAACGATCGCGCCCAAGACGACATAGCCCATGATCGCCGCTCCCCTCATCAATGGCGCCACTGCGCGGCGGCGGCCGCCGCCGGCATGACATGCGCCGCGAATTTCCAGGCGAGCGAAGCGCCGCTCGATTCCAATACGGCGGCGAGCGTGGCGACATGGGCCGCGAATTCGCCGTCGTCGCGCGGGTTCAGATCCGCGATCGCCGCGTCGAACAGATCGGCGGCGCTGGCGTGGAAGGCGCGCAACGCGCCGAGCAGTTTTTCTTCGAGGGGCGAAACCGCGCGCAACGCCAAGGGGGCCGCGATGCCGATCCCCGCGCGCGACGCCGCCGCGACCACGCATGCGAACGCCGTTTCGAGTTCGCCCGCACGCCGCGCATCGAGATTGGAAAGTTCGGCGCGGCGCAGATTTCCCGCGCGCGGCATCGCGGCCGTGTGACGCAAAGTCCAGACGACGATCTGCTCCGCCCGGCGCAACGACGCGATCGGCCGTGCTTGCGCGCCCGAGACGGCTTTGATGTCGGATTTGATCGTCATCGCTTCCTCTCCAATCTGCGACTGCGAGTCATTCGCATATTAAGATCCGAAAAAACCCGGCGCGCCGTGAAGCCCGCCGGGCATCGTGCTCCGCGTCAGCTGCCCGAGCCGGGTTCGATCTGGCTTTGCAGATAATTCTGCAAGCCGATCTGCTCGATCAGCGACAATTGGGTTTCGAGATAGTCGATATGCTCCTCGGTGTCGTCGAGGATATCGACCAGGATTTCGCGCGAGACGAAATCCTCGTGGCTCTCGCAAGTCTTGATTGCGTGCTGAAGCATCGGCCGCGCGTTGCGTTCCAGCGCCAGATCGCAATTCAAACCTTCGGGTACGGTCTCGCCCGTTTTCAGCTTGCCGAGATCCTGCAAATTCGGATGGCCGTCGAGCATCAAGATGCGCTCGATCAGCTTGTCGGCGTGCTTCATCTCCTCGATCGATTCTTCGTATTCGTGCTTGGCGAGTTTCACGAAGCCCCAATGCTTCCACATGCGCGCATGCAGGAAATACTGATTTATCGCGGTGAGTTCGTTGGTCAGCAGCTTGTTCAGCTCCGCCAGAACCGCCTTGTCGCCTTTCATCGCCGCCTCCTGAAAATACGACGCCGCTCCCGTGCGCCCCCGACGACGGGTCTAGAGCGCGCGTGACGAATTCTCAAGAACAAGGCGACGAAGGCGGCGGAAATCGCGAGCGCAACCAGCAACTGCAACGCAATCGCGAGACTCATTCGGCCGCGACCGCAAAGTTCCGGCCTTTGAGCGTGTCGTGAATTTCGCGCACGCATTTCCCGCAGCACGGTTGCGCGCCGGCGGTGCGATCGAAAATCTCGCGCACCGTGCGGCAGCCTTGCGCGCACGCGGCGTGGATTTCGCTCGAACGGATACCGTGGCAGTTGCAGATGAACATCGTGCGGGTGCTCGACAATCAAACGCGAAGGCCCGCAAATTAACGCGAATGCGAATGAGTTGCAATATCTCGCCGATGGCCGAATAAGTCACTGATCCGGAATGAAAAAGGCCGCGCCCTCGCGGACGCGGCCTTCCTTCCGAAGCCGAAAGATCAGGCTTCTTTGATCGTGTGGCGCAGCAGGCCCACGCCGGTGATTTCGACTTCCACCACGTCGCCCGCCTTCATGAATTCAGGCGGGGTGCGCGCCGCCCCCACGCCGCCGGGCGTGCCGGTAACGATCACGTCGCCCGGTTCCAGCGGGCAGAAGATCGAGATGTAAGCGATGATCTGCGGGATGTCGTGGATCAGCATGTCGATCGTCGCTTGCTGCTTCACCTCGCCGTTGACGCGCGTGGTCAGCGTCTGGCGCACGATATCCTTCTGCTCGTCCGCCGTGACCATCCACGGCCCGAAGCCGCCGGTGCCGACGAAGTTTTTGCCCGGCCCGAATTGCGAGGTGTGGCGCTGATAATCGCGCACCGAGCCGTCGTTGTAGCAAGCATAGCCCGCGACGTATTTCATCGCGTCTTCGCGCGCGATGCGCCGGCCCTTTTTGCCGATAATGACGGCAAGCTCGCCTTCCCAATCCAACCGCTCGCTTTCCTTGGGCTTCAGCATCGGTTGTTCATGGCCGATCTGGGTGTAGGCGTAGCGCATGAAGATCGTCGGATGCGCCGTGTCGGGGCGGCCCGTCTCCGCGCGATGCTCGCGATAATTCACGCCCACGCACCAGATGCGCGTGGCGTCGGGAATCACCGGCGCCCACGTGAACTTGCCGTTCTTGACGTCGGGCTTCTTGCCCTTCGCCGCGGCCTTCAATTTGGCGAGACCCATGCCCGCCAATGCCGCGCGCAAGGTCGGAAATTTTTTGCCGAACTTCTTGCCCAAATCGACGATGCCGCCCTCGACGACCGCCCCGTAGGATTCGCTCTTTCCGGCTTTGAACGACGCGAATTTCATGGCGCTTCGGATCCCCATTTTATGGTTTGGATTTAGGGTTTCTTGATTAACGCCTTCCGCGTTTCGCCACAACGGGGGCGAAGGCCTGTAGGATGGCGCCCCCATGTCCGATGTCGACCCCGATTTCGATACCGTTTTCGCCACCGAATTCGACCGGCTGTTGACCTGGCGGCGCGACGTGCGCCGTTTCCGCCCCGATCCCGTGCCGCCGGGCACGATCGCGGAATTGGTCGCGCGCGCGAAGCTCGCACCCTCGGTCGGCAACAGCCAGCCCTGGCGCTTCGTTCATGTGCGCGATCCCGCCCGCCATGCGGCCGTGCGGGCGGAGTTCGAACGCTGCAACAAAGCGGCGTTGGCCGGTTACGATGGCGACCGCGCCAAAGCCTATGCGGAGCTCAAACTCGCCGGCTTCGACATCGCCCCCGAACAACTCGCCGTGTTCTGCGACATGGCCGAACACAAAGGCCACGGCCTAGGCCGCGCGACGATGCCGGAAACCTTGCGCCATTCGGTCGTCTGCGCCGTGCATACGCTGTGGCTGGCCGCGCGCGCGCGCGGCATCGGGGTGGGCTGGGTATCGATCGTCGAGCCCGACGAGGTCGCGCGGATTTTGGATGTGCCCCTGGCGTGGTCGCTGGTCGCGTATCTGTGCGTGGGCTATCCCGAACGCAGCGACGACGTGCCGGAATTGGAGCGCGCGGGCTGGCAGGCGCGCGACAACGACGCCGCCTATTTGATCGAGCGCTGATAAGGGGCGAGCATCCAAAAGCCCATCGCGCAGGCCGCCAGCGCCACGATGCCGGAGACCAAGATCGTGTGACCGGGCCCGAACACGGCGAACAGCGTGGGCGAGATCAGCCCCGCGAGCATGATCCCGCCGAACGACACCACAAGCCGCACGCGATGCACCGACGACGCGGCCGCGCGCGGCGCCCCGGGCCCGCCCGACATCTGCACATGGAACGTGAGCGGAATGTCGAAGAACGGCGAGCCGAACGCGCAAAGCCCGATCGCCACGTAGAAATACTGCAGCAATTGATCGGGCGGGGCGAACAGCGGGGCCGCCGCCATCATGGTGAGGCCCGCACTCATCACGGTCGTACCCGCCAACATGCGCCGCAACGACAGCGATGCGGGCAAGGCGCCCACCGCGACGGTCGAACAGGAATTCGCCACGCCATAGACCGCGATCCCGAACCCGTAGGCCGCCACGCCCGAAATATCGAAGCCGAGCAGCGACCAAGCGGCACCCGAGGATTCGACGACCACCGGAAACGCATGCGCGATCACGATGACCCAAGCGCCGTCGGTGACGGTCTTCACCGCCAGCAGGCGTTTCAACACCGGCTCGTCGCGCAGGATTTTGAGGCCGAGCGTGAACCCGCCCGCGTCACGCGGTTCGCGTTCCGGGAATTGCGCCCCCACCGCCAGCAGCAGCCAGCCCGCGATCAGCAGGGTCAGCATATGGATCACGAAAATCTGGTGCACGGCCAGCACCAGCGCCAAGGCCGCGGCGATCATCGGGCCGGTGACGCGCGCGAGGCGCCGTGTGCCTTCCAGCAGCGCGTTGGTCGCGAACAACACGTCGCGATTTTTGACCAACAGCGGCAGATTCCCCTGCAAGGTCGGTTCGATCTGGGCGCGCAGCGAGCCCACGCCCACGGCCGTGAAGGCCAGCGCCAGAAAGGCGGGCGTGCCGAATTGCCAGACGAGGAAGGGCACGACCGTGCACGCCGCACCGAAGATGCAATAGATCGTCAGCGCGCGCTTTTGGTCGAGGAAGGCGGTCAAAGCACCGCCGAACATCGCGCCGACCAGCACGGCGCCCGATTGCAGCGCGCCGAGATAGCCGACGTCCCGGCCGACCGTTTCGACGGCGAGCCAGATCAGCGCCACGCGGAACAATTCGTCGCCTGTCGTGAACACCGCCATCGCGGTCCATAGGCGGGCGATGATCGGCTCCGACAGCGGGGCGAAGGCCCTCACTTCTTCGATTTCTTCGCGGCCGGCTTCTTCGCGCGGCCCGGTACGACGCCCGCGAAACCGCCATCGGCATAGAGCAACGCTTTGCCGCCCTGGCGCGTCGTCACCGCCACGACGCGGCCGATGAAGATCGTATGCGTGCCCGAGCGGATCGCGCGCGCGAGTTCGCAGTCGAAACTGGTCAACGCGCCGTCCAACACCGGCGCACCCGTCGCCAGCACGTTCCAGCGGCCTTTGGCGAAACGATCCTCGCCCTTATGGCCCGTGGCGCCCGCGAAGCGCAGCGCCAACGCCGCCTGCCCGCTTGCGAGCACGTTGACGCAAAAGCGCTTGGCCCGGGCGATGACCTTGTTGGGATAGGCTTGGCGGTTGACGCAGACCAGCAATTGCGGCGGTTCGGCCGACAGCGAGCAGACGGCCGTGGCCGTGAGCCCGGCGCGCGTTTGCCCGTCGAAAGTGGTGACGATGGTGACGCCGGCCCCAAGCCGGCGCATCCCGGCCTTGAAGTCGGCCGCGAGATGGTGATTCGACATGATCCCGCCACAATAACGGCTCCGGGGCCCGCTTGCGAAGGAACTTGGGACGGGTTACGAACCCGCATCTTGAAGCGCGCCCTTTTACCGTTCCTGGTCCTGTTGCTCGGCACCGCCCCGTCCCACGCCCAACCGGCGCTGGAAACGGAGCTGGCGCGCGATTTCCTGACCCTGGAACTGGCCGGCTGGCGCCTGCCCGACCCCGATCCTGCCTGCCTGCAAAACGCGCCCCTGACCCGGCTCGAGGCCGGCAGCTATGGCGCGTCGGAAATGGCGGTCGATCCGATCGCGGTCGAGGGGCCGGGCCCGTTCTATCGCGGTTTGACGATCGAACCCCACCCGACCGACCGGCGCCGCCGGATCGCCCGGTTCGAGTGGACGGTGCGCGACCAGGGCCGGGCAAAGGTGCTGCCCGACCGTTTCGAATTCGCCGTGAACCCGGCCGGCGGCAGCGACGATGCCGGCCGCGGCCTTGCCACCATGATGCGCGAACCCGACTGGATCGTCGTCCGCCGGGAATGCCTGAACGGTTGAGCGCGTTGGAGTAACCAGCATGTCCGAATCTTCCAGCAACCCCGCCACCGATTGGCGCCGCCGCGTTTTGCAGCGCTATGTCTCCACCCATGGCGCCGTTTCCGACGCCGCCGCCAATCTCGACCGGCGCCGGCCGTTCCTCGACAAGCTGATCGCCGAGCATTTCCCGGCGAACCGGACGATCACCGGGATCGACCTTGGCTGCGGCCACGGGGCGGTCGTGTGGGCGGCGCGCCGCGCGGGCTACGCCAATTTCATCGGCGTGGATGCGAGCCCCGAGCAGGTCGCGATGTCCAAGACTTTGGGCATCGAAGGCGTGCGCGAAGGCGATCTGATGGCCGAATTGGCGGCGACGCCGGACGCGACCTACGACGTCGTCGTGCTGTTCGACCTGTATCATTACTTCGATCCGGCCACGCAGATGAAGCTGGCCGACGAAGTGCGCCGCGTGCTGAAGCCGGGCGGGCGCTGGATCCTGCATTTGCCCAACGGCGAGGCGCTGTTCGCCGGCCGCGTGCGCTATTGGGATTTCATGGCGACGGGCTCGTTCACCCGCAAATCCATCGAACAGCTGCTGCTGGTCTGCGATTTCCGCGATGTGCGCTGCTACGAGGACAAGCCGGTCGCCCATGGCCTGAAAAGTTCCGTCCGGGCCGTTCTCTGGGCCGCGCTGCGAGCGGTTTTGCGCCTAGCCTTGGCCGCCGAAACCGGCGAAACCGGCCGTGACGCGATTTTCAGCCAGACCTTCCTGGCGGTCGCCACGAAGTAGGGCTATCTTCCCGTCCCGCAAAGGGAATATCGCTTTCCCACCGGCCGTTACATGGGCCGGAAGATCCATTTGAATTCGGGCCCCATGCGCATCCTGTTTCTCGGCTTCGACATCGAAGGCTATGGCGGCATCGCGACCTATAGCCGTTATCAGATCGAAGCGCTCAAACGCCTGGGCCACGACGCCGATATCGTATCGATCGACAAACAGACGGACGGCAAATTGCTCGCGCCCGGCTTGGCGCATCGCAAGCTGCCCTTCGAGAATCGCCTGAAAGCGGTCGCGACCTTGGTGCGCGAAGCGATCGCCGCGCGCGGGCGTTACGATTTGGTGATGCTCAACCATGTCTATCTCGCGGGGCTGGGCTGGCTCGTCAAAAAGCTGTCGGGCACGCCCTTCACCGTAAACGTCTACAACATCGACATCCTGACCAAGCTGCCGCGCTTGCGCGAAGCCGCATTCCAGGCCTGCGATCTCGTCATCGCCGATTGCAATTACACGATCGACTGGATGCCCAAATATCGCGACAAGGTGCCGCCCAGCGGCTTGCTCTACGATCCCGTCGACGTGCATTACTTCAAGCCGATGGAAAAGTCGGCCGCGCGCGCCGAACTCGCCAAGCATTACGGCTGGACCGACCTCGCCAATAAATTCGTGATGACCACCGTTGCCGCGATGCTGCTGCCGCCCAACAAGGGCCAGCGCCAGACGATGGATGCGATGGCGAAGCTCGGCGACAAGCGCCTCATCTATATCATCGTCGGTTCCGGTGCCGATCGCGCCGATCTCGAAGCCTATGCCGCCGAGAAGGGCTTGGGCGACCAAGTGCGCTTCACCGGCCGCGCCCCCCAGGAACATCTGCCGATCCTTTACGCGGCCTCCGACCTCGCCACGCTGATCGCGCGCGGCGGCCCCGGCTGGGGCGAGGCCGTGCCGCTCGGTTTGATCGAAGCCGCGTCCTGCGGCACGGCGTTCCTGTGCGGCAACGAAGACGGTTCGCCCGAAGCGATTCTGGCCGACGATCCCTGCGGCTTCGCGCTGCCGCCCTTGGATATTGACGCGATCGCCGCCGCCATCGCCAAGCTCGCCGCCGATCCCGCCTTGTGCGCGCGCATGGGCCAAGCCGGCATTCGCACGGTCGAGAAGGTGTTCGCGTTCGAGCGTTACGTCGAACAGCAAGGCCGCTTGCTGGAACGCTTCACGCAGCGGAAAGCCGCCGCATGACCAGCGACCGTCTGCGCAAGCGCATCTATCAGCACTATACCTCCGCGACCAACGCGCCCTTGGCGCCCGACACGGTCGATGGCTTGGCGCCGCGTGCGGCGCATTTGAACCGCCTGATCGCGGAGCATTTCCCCGCCGATCGCGCGGCGAAGATTTTGGAACTGGGCTGCGGCCACGGCGCCTTGCTGCATTTCGCGCGCAAAGCGGGCTACGCGAATATGCAGGGCGTGGACGGTTCGCCCGCCCAGGTCGCCGCCGCGCGCAAGCTCGGCATCGACGGCATTCGCGAAGGCGATCTGCAATCGGCCTTGCGCGAAACGCAGAACGACAGCCTCGACGCCGTGATCCTGTTCGACGTGCTCGAACATCTCACGCGCGACGAAATCCTCGACACGGTCGACGCGATCCATCGCGTGTTGAAGCCCGGCGGGCGATTGATCCTCCACGTGCCCAACGGGGCTTCGCCCTTCGGCACGCTGATGATCTATTCCGACCTGACGCACGAGATCGCCTTCACGCCGGAAAGCCTCGCGCAGTTGTTCCTGGCGTCGGGCTGGCGTTCGGTCGACAGCTACGAAGACCCGCCGGCCGCGCACGGCCTGAAAAGCAAGATCCGCGGTGTGCTCTGGTGCGCGATCCGCGCCGCGTTGCGCTTCTATCTGGCGGTCGAAACCGGTTCGCGCGAGCACAAGGTGCTGACGCAAAACCTCTACGCCGTCGCGATCAAGTGACATGTGCGGCATCGCCGGCATTTTCGCCTACGCGCCCGACGCCCCCCGCGTAAGACGGGGCGAATTGGTTGCGATCCGCGACGCGATGGCGGTGCGCGGGCCCGACGGGACCGGCGAATGGTTTTCCGAT
The DNA here is from genome assembly GCA_017308135.1 of Alphaproteobacteria bacterium. NCBI lineage: Bacteria > Pseudomonadati > Pseudomonadota > Alphaproteobacteria > Alphaproteobacteria bacterium. The sequence goes on along the minus strand of JAFKFM010000006.1, from coordinate 758,579 downwards.
GACGGGCGCGTGGGCTTCGGCCATCGCCGCTTGTCGATCATCGATCTGCGCTCGATCGCCGACCAGCCGATGCGGCTTGCCGGGACCGGCCTCCATATCGTTTTCAACGGCGAGATCTACAATTACCGCGCCTTGCGCGACGAGTTGATCGCGGAAGGCGCGCAGTTTGCGACCGAGTCAGATACCGAGGTGATCCTTCACCTCTATGCGCGGCGCGGGCCCGAGAAGACCGTCGCCGCGTTGCGCGGCATGTTCGCCTTCGCGATCTTCGATCCCGAAAAAGGCGGCATGTTTTTCGTGCGTGATCCGTTCGGGATCAAGCCGCTCTACCTGGCCGATGACGGGCGCACGATCCGCTTCGCCAGCCAAGTGAAGGCGCTGCTCGCGGCCGACGCGCCCGACACGACGCCGAACCCGGCGGGCCATGCCGGGTTCTTCGTCTGGGGCCATGTGCCCGATCCGCATACGCTGTATCGCGGCATCGTGGCGCTGCCCGCCGGTACGTCGCTGTGGGTCGATGCGCGCGGCCAAGGAAAGCAGAAGCCGTACTTCGATCTGGTCGAAGCGTTGCGGGGCGCGGGCGAAGCCAGCGATCTTCGCAGCGCCGTCGTCGATACGCTCGCGCATCACATGATCGCCGACGTGAAGGTCGGCGTGTTCCTGTCGGCCGGAATCGATTCGACCGTGCTGGCGGGTATCGCCGCCGAAACCATCGCGGGCCGGCTCGACACCGTGACGCTCGGCTTCGATGCCTATCGCGGCACGGAGAACGACGAGACCGTGTTGGCCGAGCAGTTCGCCAAGGCGCGCGGCACGAACCACCGCACGATCTGGATCGGCCGCGACGCGTTCGCGGCCGAACGCGACAATCTGTTCGCCGCGATGGACCAGCCGAGCGTGGACGGCATCAACACCTATTTCGTCGCCCGCGCCGCCAAGCAGGCGGGCTTGAAAGTCGCGCTGTCGGGCTTGGGCGGCGACGAGGTGTTCGCGGGCTATCCCGGCTTCGGCCAGATACCCTCCTTGGTCGCGCGCACCGCCCCGTTTGCGATGTTTGGCGGCGCCTTCCGCGCCCTCACCCAAGGTTGGATCGGCAAACTCACCTCGCCCAAATATGCCGGGCTGCTGGAATATGGTGCCAGCTACGCAGGGGCGTATCTTTTGCGCCGCGCCTTGTTCATGCCCTGGGAAATCGAAGGAATTCTGGGCGCCAAGCTCGCCCGCGAAGGGCTGGAGGCACTCGATCTGCCCCGGTCGCTCGACAAGGGCCTCGACCGGCTACACGCGGGACGGTTGAAAGTCTCGGCGCTCGAGATCGCCAATTATATGCGCGATCGCCTGTTACGCGATTCCGATTGGGCGGGCATGGCGCAGTCGATAGAAATTCGCGTGCCCTTCGTCGATCCCGTTTTCTTGGCCAAGATTGCGCCCGCCTTGAACCGTGCGGATGCGCCGGGCAAGCGCGACCTCGGCGCCACGCCCCAACCGCCCTTGCCGCCCGAAATCCTCGACCGGCCGAAAACCGGCTTCGTCGTGCCGGTGCGCGAATGGCTGATGGGCGATAGCGCGCCGGAGGCCGCACAACGCGGGCTTCGCGGCTGGGCGCATCAAGTCCATCGGGCGTTCGTCTGACCATGGGCAAGAAAATCCGGCTCGCCTACCTGGTCACGCATCCGATCCCGTACCAGGCGCCCTTGCTGCGGATGATGGCGGCCCAACCCGATATCGAATTCGAAGCCTTCTTCGGCACGGATTTCACGACGCGGCCGTTCGTGGCGGGTGATTTCAAACAGTTGATCGATTGGGACGTGCCGCTGCTCGAAGGTTACCGCTCGACCACGCTCGCCCGCCTCGACAAGCAGCCGCCGGCGGGCGTGCTGGAGCCGCTCACGCTGTGGCGCCCGCTGTCGCGCGGGTTCGCGCGCGAACTCGATCGCGGGCAATTCGACGCGCTGTGGATTCACGGCTACGCCCATGTCAGCCATTGGGCGGCGATTGCGTCGGCCAAGAAGCGCGGCGTCAAGGTGATGATCCGCGACGAGGCGACGCCGATCTCGGCCCAGCGCTCGGGCCTCAAGCGCCTCGCCAAGCGCGCCTTCTTCGAGGCGTTCAAACTGGGCATCGACGCCTATCTCGCCATCGGCGAACTCAACAAGCGTTACTATGTCGAGCACGGCGTCGATCCCAAGGACATATTCAGCGTGCCCTATGCGGTCGACAACGACCGCTTCAAGGCGCAAGCGCAGGAAGCCGCGAAGAACCGCGCCGCGTTCAAACGCGAGCTTGGCATCGAAGAAGGCCGGCCGGTCGTGCTGTTCGTCGCCAAGCTGATCGAGCGCAAGCGCCCGCGCCTGTTGCTCGACGCCTTCGCGAAGATCCGTGCCAATCCGGCCCTGCGCGATCCCGTTCTCGCCTTCGCGGGCGACGGGCCGCAGCGCGCCGAGTTGGAAACTCTCGCACGCGAACTTCCCGAAGGATCGGTCAAGTTCCTGGGCTTCAAGCGCCAGAACGAATTGCCCGCCTGCTACGATCTTTGCGACGCGTTCGTGTTGCCCTCGGGCCAGGAAGCCTGGGGCCTGGTCGTCAACGAAGTGATGTGTGCGGGCAAAGCCGTGATCTGCTCCGACATGATCGGCGCCGCGCCGGATTTGTGCCGGCCGGGCGAGAACGGGGCGATCTTCCGTAGCGACGACGTCGACGATCTCGCGCGCGCGTTGACCGACGTTTTGAGCGACGCGGACAGGCTCGCCGCTTACGGCAAACGCTCGCTGGAAATCGTCGAGCGCTGGAGCTATCGCGAGGACGTCGCCGGTATCCGCGCGGCCCTCGCGCACGTGCTGCCGGGGCGGATCGCGCCATGAAGGATATGTCCTGGTCCTTCGTGACGACTGCGATCATCCAGGTCGTCAATATTCTGACCGGGCTGCTGGCCGCGCGCTTGCTCGGGCCCGAAGGACGCGGCGAACTGGCCGAAATCCTGCTGTGGCCGGGCCTGCTGATCGAGTTCGGCATTCTGGCGCTTTCGGACGCGCTGCTCTATCGCGCGGCGACGCGCTCGGCCGCGCCGAAAACGCTGTTCGCGACGATCATGTTCCTGGGCGCCGTGTTGTCGGCGGTGCTGATCGTCGTCGGCTATTTCGTCATTCCCTTCGCGCTGGTCGGCGAGTCCGCGCGGCTGGAAGGGACGATCGACCTCTATATCGTCGCCTATATCCCGATCTATCTGTTCGCGCTGTTCGTCGCGACGATGTTCCAAGGCCATCTCGACATCAAAGGCTGGAACGTCGTGCGCTTGCTCGTCGGCACGGGCTATCTCGGCTTCATCCTGCTGCTATGGGCGACCGGCAATATCGGCGTGAACGGCTTCGCTTTCGCCTTCGTCGCGGGCACGGCGCTGTCGGGAATCGTCGGCCTCTTCTGGCTGTGGCGTAAAGGTTGGGTTTCGTGGAAGCCCGATTTCGCCGCCGCCAAAGGCCTGCTCGGCTACGGTATGCGCGTGCATGTGGGCGAGATCGTCAATTCCGCGCGCCAGCGCGTGGATCAGGCGGCGGTCGCGATTTTCCTGTCGGCGCACGATCTGGGGCTTTACGCCGTGGCGCTGACCGTCGCCAACGGGCCGATGATTCTGGTCAACACGATCGCGGGTATCGCGTTTCCGAAGATCAGCGCCGCCCCCGACAAGGAAGAAAAGCTGCGCATCTTCGGCGTTTATTTGCGCCTGGCCATGGTCATGTCGACGGCGAGTGCCGTGTCGCTCGCCATCCTCGCCGAATTCCTCGTCCCGCTGATTTTCGGCCAGAACTTCTATCGCAGCGCCACGATCAGCCAGATCATGCTGATCGGCCTGCCCTTCTTCGCGGCCAAGCTGATGTTCATCCAGGCGCTGAACGCGTTCGACCGCTCGCTGTCGATCGGCCGCGCGGAATTGATCGGCCTGATCGGTGCCGCCGGCGCCTTGGCTTTGTTATTGCCGAGCTTAGGCCTGGAGGGTGCCGCTTGGGCGATGGTCGTCGCCAACGTGGTCGCGATGGTCGTCATGGCGATGACGTTGGGCACGACGATCGAGGCGAAGCTGCTGCCGCTGTTCCGCCCGACGCAGGACGATTTCGCGGCCATGCGCCGATTGCTGCGCAAATGAAACGCGGCGACGCCACGGGCCTGATCGGCCATCCGGGGTCCAACCACCTCGCCTATCAACTCGTCGCGGCGTTGCAGGCGCAAGGCTACGACGCGCGTTTCGAGACCGGGATTTTCTGGACCGGCAAAGGCCTGCTGCCGAAGTTGTCGGGCCTGCTGCCGGGGCCGATCCGCGCCAAGATCGAACGCGAACTCAAACGCCGCTCGCATCCCGGCGTCGATCCGGCCCGCGTCGATTTCCTGCCCGTGCCGGAGATCGTCTATCTCGCCTCGACGCGCCTGAAGCTTTCGGCGGCGCGTCAGCTCGAGGCGATCGCTTGGCGCAACGAGGTGTTCGACGCGCAATTCGCCGAACGGGTGCGCCGGGAACGCCCGCGTTTCGTGATCGGCCATGACTCCTCGGCGTTAAAGGCCCAGCGCGCGGCGCAAAGCGTGGGATCGCTCGCGATCCTCAATCAAGTCATCGGACATATCGAGGCGGGGCTGGAGGTTTTCGCGCAGGAAGCGAAAGCCGCCCCCGAATTCGCCGAAACGCTGCCACTGCCGCCCCAACGCGTGATCGAGATTTGCCGCCGCGAAGCGATCGAGGCCGATCGCGTGATCGTGCCGTCCGATTACGTGCGCGACACGCTCACCGCGCGCGGCGTGGCGGCTGCGCGCGTGTTCGTGCTGCCCTATGGCGTCGATACCAACCGCTTCCGCCCCGCCCCGCGCGTGGCGGACAGTAAATTCCGCGTGCTGTTCGTCGGCGGGTTGTCGCAGCGCAAGGGCATCAAATATCTGCTGGAAGCGGCCAAGCGCGCGGATATTCCCGGCCTCGAACTCGTCTGCGTGGGCAAGCTCGCCGGCGATCCGTCCGCCTTCGCGCCCTATGCGGGCGTGTTCCGGCATGTGCCGCATGTGCCGTTCCACGAAGTCCACACGTTGTTCCAAACGGCCGACGTGTTCGCGTACCCGTCGCTGCATGAAGGCTCGGCCTTCGCGAGCTACGAGGCGCTGGCGTCCGGGTTGCCGGTCGTGTGCACGCCCAATACGGGTTCGGTCGTGCGCGACGGCATGGAAGGATTCCTGGTCCCCGTGCGCGACGTCGACGCGATCGTCGAGCGGTTGCGCATCCTGCATCGCGATCCGGATCTACGCGCGCGGATGGCCGTGGCCGCACGCGCGCGCGCCGAAGAATTCACCTGGAAACATTACGGGGCGCGCTTGACCGCGTGGCTCGACGCGCAACTCGGGATCAGCGCGTAAGCCCGGCGTTCTGGTAATACGCCAAGGCGCCTTGATGCAGCGGCAGGCCGAAGCCGTCGGCCGCCGATTCCGGGCGGATCAACCGGCCCAGACGTTCGTTGTTATCGATCGCGCGACGGTTATTGGGGTGCCACAAGGCGCGAACCAGACCTTGCGCGGTCGCGTCGGCCAGCGATTCGTTGACCACCCACAAAATACCGACCGACACCGCTTTGGTTTCGGGCGTGTCGGGATAGGCGTCGGCGGGGATCGTCGTTTCGGTCAGGAACGGCAATTCCTGGCGCAACCGCGCGACGAGACCGCCCAGCGGCAGCAGCGTGATGTCCTGATCGGCGGCGAGTTCGCGCACCAGCGACGAGGGCACGACCGCCGTTTCGAAAAACGCGTCGAGCTTGCCCGCCTTCATCGCCTCGATCGCTTCGGCGGTCTTGAGATATTGCGCGCGCAGATCGCGTTCCGGCACCCCGGCGGCGGCGAGCAGCGAGCGCGCGTTATTGGCCGTGCCCGATTCGCGCTCGCCCAGCGACACCTGCTTGCCACGCAAGCCCCGCAGATCGCCGATCTTGGCCGAGCTACGCACGATCAGATGCAGCGTCTCCGGATAAAGATAGGCGAGGACGCGCAAACCGGCGGCGGCGGGCTTGTTCCGCCAGGGGCCTTTGCCGGTGAAGGCGGCATAGGCGAGATCGGATTGGCAGAGCACCGAGTCGATCTTGCCCGTGGTCAGCAATTCGAGATTGGCGAGCGAGCCCGCCGTGGTCTGGTTGACCGCGATCATGCCGGGCACGCCGCAGGACCCGCCGCGCGCGCAATCGCGCGCCCCCGGCGGCGAGGACACGACTTGGCCGATCAGCGTACCGGCTTGAAAAAGGCTGGATTCCGTGGGGCCCGAGGCGATGCGGAAAAATTTGGCGTCCTGGGCGGAAGCGGGATTTGGGCAGAATCCGCCCCCGAGAGCCGCCAAACCGGCCCCCCCCGTTCCCGCCAAAAACCGGCGCCGACTTAAAGACATCCCCCGCCCGAACCGACAAGGAGTACGCCCGGCCCTCCGGGAACTCCCGCTTGTTCTATTTAGCGGAGCATCGCCGCCGCGTCATCCCACCATTTGCTGGGGCAGCCATGTGACGAGTTCAGGGAACCACACCAGCAGCGCCACCATCACGCACATCATCAGGAAGAAGGGAAAGGCGACCTTGCCGATATAGGTGATCTGGTGCCCGGTCATGCCCTGAAGCACGAACAGATTGAACCCGACGGGCGGCGTGATCTGGGCCATTTCCACGACGATGACGATGAAAATGCCGAACCAGAGCAGGTCGAAACCGGCGCGTTCGATCGTCGGCATGACCACGGCCATGGTCAGCACGACCATCGAGATACCGTCGAGAAAACACCCCAGGACCGCGTAGAAAATCGTCAACACGACGATCAGCATGCCCGAGGAGAGATTGAGCGAATCGATCCACTCGGCCAGATGGCGCGGCAGGCCGGTGAACCCCATCGCGAGGGTGAGGAACGCCGCCCCCGACAGGATCAGCGCGATCATGCAGGAAAGGCGCGTCGCGCCCATCAGGCTTTCCTTGAACACTTTCCAGTTCATGTCGCCTTGGACCGTCGAAACGATCAGCGCGCCGGCCACGCCCACGGCCGCCGCCTCGGTCGCCGTCGCGAAGCCCGCATAGATCGAGCCCAACACGATCACGATCAGCGCCACCGACGGGATCAAATGCCGTGCGGCGTAGATTTTCTGCAGGAACGACAGCGACATATCGGCGCCGGGCACGTTCTTGCCCTCGATCAGCGCCCAGATCATCACGGTCAGCATGAACAGCCCGGCCAGGGTCAGGCCGGGGATCACGCCCGCGATGAACAATTGCGCGATCGAAGTGTTCGTCTGCACGCCGTAGACGATCATGATCAGCGACGGCGGGATCAGAAGGCCGAGCGTGCCCGACCCTGCGAGACTGCCCACGATCATGCCTTCGGGATAGCCGCGCTTGCGCAGTTCCGGGATCGACATTTTGCCGATCGTGGCGCAAGTCGCGGCGGAGGAGCCGGAGATCGCCGCGAAGATCGTGCAGCCGATGACGTTGGTGTGGATCAGGCGCCCGGGCAGACGCTGCATCCACGGTGCCAAACCCTTGAACATGTCTTCCGACAGCCGCGTGCGGAACAGGATTTCGCCCATCCAGATGAACATCGGCAGGGCGGTCAGCGTCCAGGACGAGGCCGAGCCCCAGATCGTCGTCACCATCGCCGCGCCCACCGGGCGGCTGGTGAACATTTCCATCGCCGCCCAGCCGACGGCCAGCAACGCGACGCCGATCCACACGCCCGAACCGAGGATGACGAACAGCAGGACGATCAACAGCCCCGCGATCCAAAGATTTTCCATGGCGCGCTTACCTTATTCCGTGTGCTGCTGGTCGGCGGAAAGATCGCTCTCGCGGATTTCGCGCCCGCCGAGGACCTGGACGAATTCGTCGACGAAGGCGACGCACAGGATCGTCACGCCGATCGACATCGCCAGCTGGGGAATCCACAGCAGCGTCGCATCCATCGCGTCGGAACGGCTTTCGAATTCCCAGGACCAATAGACCATGTCCCAGGCGTACCAGGCGAAGAAGCCGGTCATCAGCACGGCGATCCCCAGGCACAAGATTTCCATGACGCGGCGAACGCCGAGCGGCAGACGCTGGAGGATCAGCGTCACGCGGATATGTTCGCCGCGCTTGAGCGTATGCGCCAATGCGAAGAACGACGCGGCGGCCATCGCGTAGCCTGCATAGGCATCGGTGCCGCGCAGGAAAATGTCGGAAACGCCGCCCAGAATTTGGATCAGCGTGACGATCAAGATCGCCAGCATCGACAATCCGGCAAGCCAGGCGGAAGATTCGTAGAGAAGATCGAGAGCGCGGCGCATGATCCGTCGTCGTTCAAGTCGAAAGAAAAAGGCCGGCGGGTTACCCCGCCGGCCCGATTTCCGCGATCCGCGTTAGGACGCGGTGCGGAAGGCGTTGAACAGCGCTTGGCCATCGGCGCCCGCGCGCTCCAGCCAGCCCTTCGACAGGTCTTCGCCCCAGCGTTTGAAGCCGTCGCGCAACGCCGGCGACGGTTCCGAAACCGTCATGCCGTTCTTGGCGAAGGCTTCCAGGAAGGTGCGATCGAGGCGCTGGGATTCCGCCCAGCCGCGCGCTTCGGCGACCTTGCCGGCTTGGGTGACGGCGGTCTGGACGCTGGCGGGCAACTGGCCCCAAGCGCGCGCGTTGACCATCGTCATGTTCTTCGGCAGCCAAGCCTGGACGTCGTAGTAGAACTTGATGTGTTCCCAGATCTTCGAATCGAAGCCCGTGGCGCCCGACGAGATCATCGAGTTCACGCGGCCCGAGGCGAGCGCCTGGACGAGTTCGGCGGCCTGAACCGTGGTGACGCGCATGCCGGCGAGTTCGGCGAAGCGGCCGGCCGACGCGCCGTAGGAACGGAACGACAGGCCCTTGAGATCGTCGGGCACGTTCAGCGCCTTGGGGCTGTAGAAGCCTTGCGGCGGCCACGGCACCGAGAAGAGGTGACGCACGCCGCGCGCGGTCAGGCGCTTTTCGATATAGGGCAGTTGCAGATCGGCGAGGCGGCGCGCCGCCTGATAGGACGTGGCGAGGAACGGCACGTTATCGGCGCCGAACATCGCGTCGTCGTTCTCCATGACGACCATCAGCAATTCGCCCATCTGCGCCTGGCCCGTTTGGACCGCGCGCATGATTTCCGGCACCTTGAACAGCGAAGCGCCGGCATGGACGGTGATTTCCAGCTGGCCGCCGGTCGCGTCCTTCACGTCCTTGGCGAATTGGATGAGATTGGCGGAGTGGAAATTCGTCGCCGGATAGCCGGCCGGCAGATCCCATTTCCAGCGCGCCTGGGCGCGCGCGATCATCGGCATGCCGAGAACGGGAAGGGCCACGGCGGCGGCCGTGCCGGCGAGGAAATTGCGGCGCGAAACGGTTGTGATCTTCATCTTTTCACGACTCCCTGTGATTCCGGTGTCGGCGGTCATGGCACGGTTCGCCCGCACCCTACGGATACGGCCGAGCCGTTCATGCAGCCAGCATGCCGGTTCCAATGACGAAAAGCCTAGTCCCTGATTTGTTGCCTGGGAAGCTAGGATAACGTTGACGAATCGTCAACGATTATTCGACGTTTCGACCTTCACAACGCCGGACGCGATCAGGCGTTCGATCTCGGCCGGGGCAATTCCCATCTCGCGCAGGACCGCGCCGCCATCGGCGCCGATGCCCGGCAGATCGCGGCGTATGGGCAGGCGCTCGCCATCGAAGCTGATCGGCAAAGCGGGAATGCGTATCTTTTTGCCGTCGGGATTGGTCACTTCGGCGAGGCCGCCGCTGGCGATCAAATGCGGATCGTCCAGAAGGTCCACCGGCTTGCCGATCGGCGCGTAAGGAATGCCGAGCTTCTCGGCCTTCGCCAGCAATTCGGCCTTCGTGCATTTCTTCGCCGCGGCTTGGATGACCGGCAGCATCGTGTCGCGCGCGGCACAACGCTGGTTGTTGGTGGCGAGTGCGGGATCGGCTTTCAAATCCGCGAGACCGAATTCGTCGCAGAACGGCCCCCATTGCGTGTCGGAGACGACGGCCAAGAAGAGCTGATCGCTATCGGCGGTATCGAACACGTCGTAGACGCCCCAGGCCGCGCGGCGCACCGCCATCGGCGGCGGGGCGACACCGGTCACGCAATATTGCGCGACATGCTGCGCCATCAGGAACGCGCAATTCTCGAACAGCGCGGATTTCACGTAACGGCCCTTGCTGGTCGTTTGGCGTTCGTGAATGGCGGCCAGAATGCCGATCGCCGCGAACATGCCGCCCATGATGTCGTTGACGGAAGTCCCCGCGCGCAACGGCCGCCCGGCGGGCCCGGTCATGTAGGCAAGCCCCGCCATCATCTGCACGACTTCGTCCAGCGCTGTGCGATGCTCGTAGGGCCCGTCGAGGAAACCTTTGAGCGAGCAATAGACGAGCTTCGGATTCGTCTTGGACAATTCGTCATAGCCGAGGCCGAGCTTGTCCATCGCACCCGGGCGGAAATTCTCGGTCACCACATCGGCATCGGCGACGAGCTTGCGCACGATCGCCAAGCCTTCGGGCGATTTCATATCGATCGCCAGCGAACGCTTGTTGCGGTTGAACGTGGCGAAGAACCCCGCCCCCGATGCGCCCAGACGGCGCGTATTGTCGCCGGCAGGTACAGGTTCAACCTTGATGACGTCGGCGCCGAGATCGGCGAGCACCAAGCCGCAGCTCGGCCCCATCACCATATGCACGAATTCGACGACCTTCAGCCCGGCGAGGGGCTGTGGACCTTGGCTCTTCGACATCGTTATGCCGCTTCCTTGAACCCTTTGGGCAGACCCGCTTTAGCGAGATGGCCGTGGAACTCGGCCCCCGGCAACGCATCTTCCAGAATGCGCCGCGCTTCGATCAGCTTGTCGAAATCGACACCGGTCGAATAGCCCATCGCTTCGAGCATGAAGACGAGATCTTCGGTGATGACGTTGCCCGAAGCGCCCGGCGCATAGGGGCAGCCGCCCAAACCGGCCATCGACGAGTCGAGTGCCGTCACGCCCGCTTCCAAGGCCGCCATGCAGTTCGCGAGACCCAAGCCCCGCGTATTGTGGAAATGCGCCGCGTCGAGTTTCGGGCCCGCGATCTTGCGCGCTTCGACGAACATCTCGCGCACTTGTTTGGGGTTGGCGTAGCCGACCGTATCGGCGATCGAGATCGTGTCCGCGCCCGTCGCGGCGATGCGCTCGACCAAACGCAGCATGTCGGCCTGCGGCACTTCGCCTTGCAGCGTGCAGCCGAAGGCGGTCGAAATGCCGCCATTCACTTCCATCCTGCGCCCGGCGGGCAGAGCGTCGCGCAACGCGACGATGCGCTTCAGCTCGTCGACTTGCTCGTCCACGGTTTTGCGCACATTGGATTTGGAATGCGCTTCGCTCGCCGAAATCGGCAGCGAGATTTTATGCACGCCCGTTTCGGCGGCGCGCTCGGCACCCTTCAGATTGGGCACGAGGGCGACGACCTGGATATTCGGAATCGTCATCGCGAATTCGGCGATCTCGGCCGCGTCCGCGAATTGCGGGATCAGCTTCGGATTGACGAAGGAACACACTTCGATCTCGCGCAAACCGGCGGCGGCGAGCGCCGCGATCCAGCGCTTCTTCGCCGCGGTCGGCATGAAGATCTTGGTGTTCTGCAACCCGTCGCGCGGGCCCACCTCGCTGATGGTGATGTTCGTCGTCATGGCATTTCCCCAATCTTTTTTTATTTGGGTCGGGTCGCGACGGCGCCGATTAGCTGGGCGCCGCCCCGCCCAGCAGGCGCGAAAGCTCCGCGCCCGCGCGCTTCAATGTGGCGGCCATCGTGTCGATCGCGGACGCGGCGAAACGCTGCGTGGGCCCCGACAAGCCGATCGCGGCGACGACGCGGCCTTCGGCGCCGTAAACCGGAACGGCGATCGCGGCACTTTCCGGCGTTACTTCGCCCAGCGACGTGATGTAGCCGTCGGCGCGCAGCTTGTCGTATTCCGGCCCTTGGCCTTCGGCGGCGAGCAAAGCCTTGCCCGTGGCGCCCTTGCCCAGCGGGCGGCGGTCGCCTTCGCGTACGATCGAACGCACGACGTGGGTCGATTCGATGCGATGCAAGCAGACGCGCACGTCCTTCTCGCGCACATAAAGCGATGCGGTCTCGCCGGTTTCTTCGGCCAGCTTGCGCAGGACGGGCAACGCCACGTCGCCGAGCTTGAACGCGGCTTGATAAAGATGGCCCGCCTTCAGCGCGGCCGGCCCGATGCGGAAGGCGCCATCGGAATCGCGGGTCAGAAATCCGGCGCGGTCGAGCGACACCGACAAACGCAGAATGGTGCTCTTGTAGAGACCGGTGCGCTTGGCGAGTTCGGCCAGCGTGAGGCGCGGGCTGCGCTCGTCGAACGCGGCGACGATGGCCAGCGCCCGGCCGACGGCGGCAACGCCTTCTTTGTCGCGGTTCGGTTTCGGGGCGGGAGCGGTGGCGGCGGCGGGGGGCGGTACGTCGATATAGGACATCGGAACGATCATTCTACCTGTCAGAACTGCGTTCTATTATGCGGAGGGATTATCTCCAGCATCATCCTGTATGCAGTCCCGAGTCAACAACCACATACCGCGCGTGCGAAGAATTTTTTGCAACTGCGAAGGCCGCTGGGGTCAGGCCTTGGCCAAATCCTTGGTCCAAAAGGCCATTGGCTTATGCGTCGGCGCCGTGTCGCCGAGATCGAGCCATTCGAACGAGGCGGTCAGATCGGGGCGCGGCTTGAACCCGCGCTTGGTCCAGAACGCGTCGAGCGGCACGTAATCGGCGGGACGGGCGGGATGGTCCGTGGGGCGCACCACACCGCAGAACGTGGCGAGGTTGAAACCGAGATCGCGCGCGCGCTTCTCGCGTTCGACGAAGAAACGCACCCCCGCCCCCTGGCCGCGATATTCGGCGAGCAGCACGGACTCACCGTAATAGTAGACATCCGCCGGATCGAAGCCCGCATCGACGAACGGCTTTTGCAGTTCGGCTTCGCTGTCGGTCAACGGCAAGGCAGTCGACGCCCCCACGATCGCGTCGCCGTCCTTGGCGATAACGATCGTGGCGCGCGGCAGCTTGACGTATTTCGCGAGGTATTTGCGCTCGTAGTCGAGCGAGCCTTCGTAGAGATAGGGCCAGTCGCGGAATACGGTCACGCGCAACCGCGCGAGATCGGGCACGACGCTTTCGACCGAAGCCCCGGACAGGACTTGGAAAGCGAGGCTCATTTGACCTGCGCCAGCCAGTCCTTGAGATTGTAGTGGTTCGACACGCGCGCGATTTTGCCGCCCTTCACGTCGAAGAACGCGCCCACGCGCAACGTGTAACGCTGGCCCTTGGCCGGCGGGAAATTGCCGTCGGTCTTGAGATATTCGCCGTCGAGCTCGAATTCCGCGGCGGCGCGCGCACCACCGGCGGCGACCATAACGACCAATTCGCGCACCTTCTCGCGATAGCTCGTATCCATATGCGCCATGAACGCCTTGAACGCGTCGCGCCCGATTTCGCGCCCGCCCTGGCTGATATCGTGCGCCACATCGTCGGTCAGCAGCGCCAGCATGCCGTTCCAATCCTGCGCGTTGAAGGCGGCGTAATAGTCGCGAATCAGTTTCTCGGTCGCTTGTTCCATCGTCATGCCCACGGCGCCTTCCCGGATGCCCACATTTCGTTGAGAAGAGTCATATCGCGATACGTATCCATACATTGCCAGAACCCGCCATGGCGATGCACGGCGAGTTGATTGCCGGCGGCGAGTTTGGGCAAGACATCGACTTCCAAACTGCGCGCCCCGTCTTCGGGCGATATGGAAGCGAGTGCGGCTTTGCGCAAGACCATGAAGCCGCCATTGATCCAGCCCTCGGCGATTTGCGGCTTCTCTCGGAAGGTGCGCACCTCGTGACCTTCGATATCGATCTCGCCGAAGCGCGACGGCGGATGCACGGCCGTGACGGTGCCAAGCTTGCCCGACCGCGTATGCGTGTCGAGCAGCGACGCGATGTCGATATCGGCGACACCGTCGCCATAGGTCGCGAAGAACGTGTCGCCGCGCACATGTTTGAGCGCCCGCGCGATCCGGCTGCCGGTCAGCGCGTCGGCCCCCGTCTCGACCAGCGTGACGGTGAAATCGAGCGGCGCCACGTCGCCCAGCACGCGCACGGCGCTGGTGGAAAGGTCGATCTCGAGATCGGCGTTGTGCAGCCGGTAATTCACGAAGTAATCGCGGATCACGTTGCCCTTGTAGCCCAGGCACACGATGAAGCGCTTCACCCCGAAGCGGCGATAGATCCGCATGATGTGCACAAGGATCGGCAACCCGCCGATCTCGATCATCGGCTTGGGGCGGATATCGGTTTCCTCGCGCAGCCGCGTGCCCATCCCGCCCGCGAGGATGACGGCTTCCATATCGGCGATGGCCATTTTCGCGTCTCCCGAATCGAACCCGGCGGATTCTAGCCTCTGTTGACTTCCGCGCCCATCCTGCCGACAAGAAGCGGTCATTTCCGGAGTGCGCCATGCAGTTCTACCGTCACGGCCTGTCCTCGGCCGACGCCAAGGGGATCGCGGAAGTTCTCGACACGCCGTTCCTGACCTCGGGCGGTGTCGGCAAAAAGGTCGAGGCGCAGCTTTGCGAATTCTTCGGCCAAACCCATGCGCTGCTGGTCAATTCCTGGACCAACGGGGCGCTCGCCGCCCTCCTCGCCATGGATATCGGCCCGGGCGACGAAGTGATCGTGCCCGCGCAAACCTTTATCGCCACGGCGAATATGGTCGAGCTGGTCGGCGCCAAGCCCGTCTTCGTCGATGTCGATCCCGACACGCTGCTGATGACGCCCGAGTTGACCGCGAAGGCCGTCACCAAGAACACCAAGCTCGTCATCCCCGTCCATATGTACGGGCAGATGTGCGGCATGAAGGGCCTGCGCGCCGCGTTGCCCAAATCCGTGCGCATCCTCGAAGATTGCGCGCATTGCTTCGAGGGCACGCGCGACGGCGAACCGCCGGGCAAGCATTCGGATCTCGCGATCTTCTCGTTCTATGCGACCAAGAACGTCACCTGCGGCGAAGGCGGGGCGATGGTCACCAGCGACGCGGATCTGTTCGGCAAGTTGCAGCAGACGCGCCTGCACGGCATGAGCGCCATCGCCGCCGATCGTTTCAAATCGGGCCAGTACCGGCATTGGGACATGGCGCGCTTGGGCGTGAAGGCCAATCTGCCCGATCTGCTCGCGGCGTTGCTGCCCAACCAGATCGCGACGATCCGCGAACGCCTGCCCGCGCGCACGGCGTTGTCGGATCGCTATCGCGACGCTTTCGCCAATCTGCCGATCCGCCTCGCCAAGCTCGACAAGGGCAGCGTGTCGGCCGAGCATTTGTTCCCGATCCATGTGAAGCCCGCGCAACGCGACGCGGCGATCGCGGCGTTGAACGAAGCGGGCGTGCCGGTGACGGTGAATTATCGCTCGGTCCCGACGCTGACCTACTATCGCGAGAAGTACGGCTTCACGCCCGCCTCCTTCCCCGTGTCCTACGAATGGGGCGAAGGCGAAATCACGCTGCCGCTGTGGCCGGGCATGCCGGATGCCGATATCGAACAAGTGATCGCGACGGTGAAGGACAAAGTCGTCCCGCTGGTGCGTTAGGCGAACGCGGAGGCCTTGTAGTCGCGCGCGATCCGGTCGAGATCGGCGGCCGGCAGCGCGCCGGCTTCGCCCGCTGCGACGTTGAGGTCCGCTTCCTCCGGCCGCAACATGCCCGGGATGGTCGTGGCCACCTCCGGCCGCGACAAGCAAAAGCGCAACGCGATCTGGGCGAGGCTTTGCTGTTCGCGGGCGGCGATATCGCCGATGAATTCGCGCGCCGCCTTCGCCCACAGCGCCAAGCGTTCCTTGGGCCATTGGCGGCGATGGTCGCCGTCGGGGAACACCGCGTCGGCCGACAGATTGCCGCTGAGGAACCCGAAGGCCAGCGGCGTGCGCGCGATGACGCTCGCCCCCGCTTTCGCCGCCGCATCGAACAGGCCGCAATCGGCCGCGCGATGATCGATGACGTTGTAATTCGCCTGCACCACCGGGGCGGCGAATTCTTCGATCCCGGCTTTTGCTTCCGCCGGCGACTTCATCGACAACCCCCAGGCGCGGATCGTGCCAGCACGGCGCAAATCCTCCAGCGCGCCCAAAATCTCCGGCCGTTCGCGCAGCAATTCCGGCGTCGCGTTATGGAGCTGCAATAGATCGATCGCCGATCGACGCAACCGCTTCAACGATGAAGCGGCCGATGCCTTGATCGCTTCGGGCGAGAAATCGACCGGATCGGCGAAGCGCGTTTGCCCCGCCTTGGTCGCAACCACGATCCGGTCGCGATCGGCTTGCGGCATGTCGGCCAGGGTTTCGCCGATCAATTCCTCCGAATGTCCGTCGCCATAGGCGGGGGCGGTATCGACGAAATCGATCCCACGGTCGAAAGCCCGGCGTAGCGCGGCCTTGGACACCGCATCGTCGGTTTTGCCGTAGGAAGCGCCGGGCACGAAACCGCCGATCCCCCAGGCGCCGAAGCCGATGGGGGAGACGGACAGGCCGGTACGGCCAAGGGCGCGTTTTTGCATCACGGGTCCGACCCTAAAACGCCCGCCCGGAAAGGCCAAGTGCCGCAATTCCCTTGGCAAATCGGACGGGCTTGTTTACGCAAGAGCCCGATATGGCCAAGGGTCCCGGCACTTTCCTGTCGCGGTTCGACCGCGTGCGCTTGTCGATGGCGATCGATATCGGCCTGGCGGCCGTGGCGTTCGTCGCGGCGCTGTATCTGCGCCTGGGCGACGATCTGTGGGACTATCCCGGCGAGTTCATCTGGGGCGGAGCGGCGGTCTTCGCCCTCGCCGCCGGAATCGCCTTCAGCCTGACCGGCTTGCCGCGCGGCGTGTGGCGTTACGCGGGCGTCGAAGATTTGCTGCTGGCCGCACGCGCGGTCACGCTGGCCGTGCTGCTGTTCCTGCCCGCGATGTTCCTGTGGCAGCGATTGGGGGCCATGCCGCGTTCGGCGCTGTTCATCGTGTGGACGGTGCTCTTCGCCTTCATCGCCGGATCGCGCTTGCTCTATCGTGCCGTGCGCGAAGGGAATTTGAACCTCGTCGCCGGCGCGCCGCGCGACGATCAAGTGCCCGTGCTGATCGTCGGCGCCAATGACGGCGCCGAGTTGTTCATCCAGGCCAATCGCCGCCGCCGCCGCGCGCCCTATTTCGTGATGGGCATCGTCGATGACGGCAACACGCGCACCGGGCGGCGCATCGGCGGCGTGGAAATTTTGGGCTCGCTCGACCGCTTGCCGGAAATCGTGCAGGCGATGAAGGCGAAGGGGCGCGGGCCGCAGCGTTTGGTCGTCGCCGCCCCGCATATCGAAGGCCAAGCGCTGGAAGCCTTGGTCGATACGGCCGACAGCCTGGGCATGACCGCCGTTCGCCTGCCGCGCATCAACGACCTGTCCGGCGACGCGGACGCGACCGCCACGGCGCCCATCGCGATCGAAGATCTGCTCGGCCGGCCGCAACGCGTGCTCGACCGCCCGGCGATGGATGGCCTCATTCGCGGCAAGCGCGTGCTGGTGACCGGGGCCGGCGGCTCGATCGGCGCGGAACTCGTGCGCCAGATCGCGCAGCGCGGCCCCGCCAAGCTCGCGCTGATCGAAAACGCCGAACACGCGCTCTACACGATCGACCGCGAGCTCGCCGAAACTTGGCCCGAGGTGAAGCGCGTGGGCATCATGGCCGATGTCCGCGACCCGCAGCGCCTGGCGAGCGTGTTCGCCGCCGAGAAGCCGGAGATCGTGTTCCACGCGGCGGCGCTCAAACACGTACCGATCCTGGAGGACAATCCGTCCGAAGGCGCGCTCACCAACGCCATCGGCACGCGCAACGTCGCCGACGCGGCGATCGCTTCGGGGACGCGCGCGGTCGTGATGATTTCGACCGACAAGGCGGTCAACCCGTCGAATATTTTGGGTGCCACCAAGCGCTTGGCCGAGAAACTTTGCCAAGCGTTGGACGCGGCCCAAAGCCCGACGCAATTCGTGACCGTGCGCTTCGGCAACGTGCTGGGCTCGTCGGGTTCGGTCGTGCCGTTGTTCCAGCGACAGCTTGCCGCCGGCGGTCCGCTGACCGTCACGCATCCCGACGTGCGCCGCTATTTCATGACCATTCGCGAGGCCTGCGAGCTCGTCCTGCAAGCGAGCGTGCTGGCCACCGCCGCGAACGGCCCGTCGGTCGGCGCGATCATGGTGCTGGAAATGGGCGCACCGGTGCGCATCCAGGATCTTGCCCGGCGCATGATCCGCCTTGCCGGCAAGCGCCCCGACCGCGACGTGAAGATCGTGTTCACCGGTTTGCGCCCCGGCGAGAAGCTGGACGAGGAATTGTTCCACGGCGACGAAGCACCCTCGCCCACCGCCACACCGGGCATCCTGCTCGCGCGCCCCGAACTCGACGCGCTGGAGCGTTTACGCATCGCCTTGGCGGAGTTGGAGATCGTCGCCCGCAACGGCGATCACGAAGCCGTGCGCGCGATGCTGAAAAAGCTCGTGCCCGAATTCAAAGAAGTTTGAGCAACGCCGGCACGGCGTCCGCGAGGCCCACGCGCCAATCCGGCGGGGCCACTTCGAACACGCGCGAATAACGCGCGCAATCCAACACCGAATTCGCGGGCCGCGCGGCCGGCGTGGGATATTCGGCCGTCGTGATCCTCACGATCGGCGGGCGCTTATGACCGTGCTTGGCGCCTTCGTCGAGAATCGCATCGGCGAAAGCGGCCCAGGTGACGGCCGGGCGGCCTTGGAAATGGAAGACGCCGGTCGCGTCTTTTTGCGCGGGATCGGCGAGCTTGGGCAGGATGCGATAGATCGCGTCGGCGATGTCGAGCGCCGAGGTCGGTCCGCCGCGCTGATCGTCGACGACGCGCAGCTCCGGCTTGGTCGCAGCAAGGCGCAGCATCGTGCGCACGAAATTATTGCCCCAGGGCGCGAACACCCACGACGTGCGCAGGATCGCCACCCGTCCGCCCGCTTGCCATGCCGCGATTTCGCCCGCGCGCTTGGTGCGGCCATAGACCGATTGCGGCGCGCAAGGATCGCTTTCCTTATAGGGTGCGGTTCCGTTGCCCGCGAAAACGTAATCGGTCGAGATATGGAGATAGGGAATGCTCGCTTCGGCCGCGATTCGCGCGTGCAGGCCGGGCGCTTCGGCATTGAGCTTATGGGCCGCCGTTTCGTCGCTTTCGGCTTTGTCGACGGCCGTATAAGCGGCGGCGTTGACGAGCGCTTGCGCATCGGTCGTATCGATCGCCGCGCGGATCGCGGTCTCGTCGGTCGCATCGACCGCATCGCGCCCGAAGGCGATCGCCTGATGTTCGGCCTTATCCGCCCGTTCGCTTAGCGCGCGGCCGACTTGCCCGTCGCCGCCAAGGACGAGCACGCGCATCGTCAGCCGGTCCCGAGGCGCGACAGCGCGTAGCGCTCCGCCTTGATGCGCCCGAGCCAATCGCCGGCGGCGAGATACCAATCGATCGTCGCGGCGAGGCCCGATTCGAAATCGTGCTGCGGCGCCCAGCGGAGTTCGCGCATCGCCTTCGCCGCGTCGATCGCGTAGCGGCGATCATGGCCGGGCCGGTCGGCGACATATTCGATCAGCCGCGTGCGCGGGCCTTCCATCGGCACGCCCAGCTTCGCGTCGATATGCGCGCAGATCGTTTTGACGATCGTCAGGTTGGCGAGTTCCGCCCCGCCGCCGAAGGCGTAGACCTCGCCCGGCTTGCCCTTTTCGAGTGCGGCTTTGAGGCCGCGCACATGATCTTCGACATACAGCCAATCGCGGATCTGCTGCCCGTCGCCATAGACCGGTAGCTTCTCGCCCGCTTTCGCTTTCGCGATCATCAGCGGGATCAGCTTCTCCGGGAATTGCCACGGCCCGTAATTGTTGGAGCAGTTCGTGATCAGTGCCGGCAAGCCATAGGTCTTGAACCACGCGCGTACCAGATGATCGGACGCCGCCTTGCTGGCCGCATAAGGCGAATTCGGCGCGTAAGCCGTGGTCTCGCGGAAGGGTTCGTCGTCGGGTTCCAACGCGCCGAAGACTTCATCGGTCGAGACATGCAGGAAGCGGAAATCGGCGGGCGAGCCGCGCCCGCGCCAATATTCCAGCACCTCGACCAGCAGGCGCGCCGTGGCGCCGACATTCGTCTCGATGAAGGCGAGCGGCCCGTCGATCGAGCGATCGACATGCGTCTCGGCCGCGAAATTCACCACCGCGTCGGGCTTGTGCTTGGCGAGGATACCCTGCATGGCCGCACGGTCGCCGATATCCGCCTTGTGGAAGGCGTAGCGCGGATTCTGCGCGGCTCCCTCCAGCGCTTCGGGGTTCGCGGCGTAGCCGAGCTTGTCCACATTGACGATGCGCGTATCGGCGTCGCGCAAGGCCAAGCGAATGAATGCCGAGCCGATGAAGCCGCAGCCGCCGGTGACGAGGATCGTGCCCATCGTCACGCGCGCCCGATCAAGCGCAGCAGATAATCGCCATAGCCCGATTTGCGCAAAGGTTCGGCGAGGGCCGCGAGGCGATCGGCATCGATCCAGCCTTGGCGCCACGCGACTTCTTCCGGGCAGCCGATCTTCAAACCTTGGCGACGTTCGACGGCGGCGATGAAATTCGCGGCATCGAGCAGCGAATCCTGCGTGCCCGTATCGAGCCACGCCGTGCCCCGGCTCAAGGTTTCGACCGTCAGCGTGTTCTCGACGAGGTACGACGCGTTGAGATCGGTGATCTCCAACTCGCCGCGCGGCGACGGCTTCTGCGTTTTGGCGCGCGCGGGCGCCGTGCCGTCGTAGAAATAAAGCCCGGTGACGGCGAGATTGCTTTTCGGCGCCTTGGGTTTTTCGACGATCGACAGCGCCTTGCCGTTCGCGTCCATCTCGACCACGCCGTAGCGTTCGGGATCGCGCACTTGATAGGCGAAGACCGTGGCACCCGTCGCGTCGCGCTTGGCGATCGCCTGAAGGCGATTGGAAAGCCCTTCGCCGTAGAAGACGTTGTCGCCCAGGATCAGCGCCGACGGCGCACCGGCGAGGAATTTCTCCGCGATGATCAGCGCCTGGGCGAGGCCTTCGGGCTTGGGCTGTTCGGCATAGGTGAGCTCGATGCCATAAGCCGACCCGTCGCCCAGCACGCGCTTGAATGCGGGCAAATCCTGCGGCGTGGAGATCAGCAGGATCTCGCGCAAGCCCGCCAGCATCAACGTGCTGAGCGGGTAGTAGACCATCGGCTTGTCGTAGACGGGCAGCAATTGCTTGCTGACCGCCAATGTCGACGGGTGCAGACGCGTGCCCGCACCCCCCGCCAGAATGATTCCCTTACGGCCCATGGACGCCGGGTTTAGGCGAAGGGGCCTTGCCTATCAAGCGCTTACTGCATCGTCCCGCCGGCGGGCGTCGACGACGGCGGTGCGGGGCGGGTATAGCGCTCGATCACGTAGCCGGCCCCGGCCCCGACCGCGGCCCCGGCGATCGCCGCCGTGGTCACGCCGGGCGCGCCGACGACGAAATTATAGCCGATGACGGCGCCCGCCAGGGCCCCACCGCCGGTAAAGGCTTCCTGGCGCGAGGGCATGTAGCACCCCGCGAGTGTCAGGCTGGCCGCCGCAACGGCCGCGATCTTGATCGGTTTCATCCGGACTCCCTCCCCCCGGATTTCTTCCAGGGCGCCGGATTTCAACCCAAATCCGCGAAAAAGGCGAGTCTTAGGCCAAAAAAGGCGCCGACGCGTCGCGCGAGGCCAGCAAAACGGTCCCGGGATCGATCTTCCAGTCGATTTTCAGGGCCGGATCGTCCCAGCGGATTGTGACTTCGTCCTTGGGGCTATAGGGCGCATCGACCTTATAGGCGAAATCGGCGACGTCGCTGAGCACCGCGAAACCATGGGCATAGCCGCGCGGGACCCACAACTGGCGCCGGTTGTCCGAGGTCAATTCGACGCCCAGCCATTTGCCGAAATGGGGATGGCCCTTGCGCACTTCGGCCACCACGTCCCACACCGCCCCGGCGACGCAATGGACGAGCTTGCCCTGCGCGTTGGGATCGTTTTGCAGATGAAGCCCACGCACCGTGCCGCGCACCGAACGCGACAGATTGTCCTGCACGAACGGGCCGATGCCGATCTCGGCATATCGCTGCGCGTTCCAAGTTTCCAGAAAATGGCCACGATGGTCGCTGAAGACGCGCGGCTCGATCAGCTTGACGCCGGGCAGCAAAAGTTCGGTGACGTTCATACGTTGCCGTAAACCGTGTTGCGGATCATCTTGAAGCCCTTCATCAGCTCGACGATGCCGTCGTCGAGCGAATGGGCGGGATTGAAGCCGGTCGCTTCGATGCGCGCATTCGACACGATGTAGTCGCGCTTGTCCGGGTCCTCGCCGATCGGCGCTTCCATAAACACGAAGCCGGGCACGTGTTTCTGGATGCGCTCGCAGAGCTCCCATTTCGACAGATTGGCGTCCGACAGGCCGACATTATAAGGCCGGTCCTTCATCGCATCGAAGCGCGCCAAACCGTGCAGGAAAGCGCGCGCGACGTCGCGCACATGCACATAGTTGCGCTTGAAATGCGGCTCGAACAGCACGACCGCGCGATCGGTGACCGCACGATGCACGAAATCATTGACCAGCAGATCGATGCGCATGCGGGGACTCATCCCGAACACGGTCGCAAGGCGGAACGAGATCGCATTGCCGCGATCCAACGCCGCCTTTTCCGCATCCACCTTCGTCGTGCCGTAAAGCGAGATCGGGCGCAGCGGGCTGTCTTCCGTGCATTCCTTGCCCTTGTCGCCCACGCCATAGCCCGAATTGGTGATCGGCATCAGCACGCGCTGGTCTTTGGACAACAGCTTCAGCAGCGTTTTGACCGCCCCCAGATTGATCGTCTCGGCGCCGATCTTGTCGGCGTTGCACAAGGGCGCGCCGACCAGGGCGGCGAGCGGGATCGCCACGTCGGCCTTGGCGACCAGCGGCTTCAGCACGGCTTCGTCGCGCGCGTCGCCGCGCACGATGTCGAAATCCGGATGCGCGCAGACATGGGCGAGCGGCGCCTGCTTGAACATGAAATTATCCAGCACCGTCACCGCATAGCCCGCATCGAGCATGGCGGGCACCATGGTGGAGCCCAAATAGCCCGCACCGCCGGTCACGAGAATCCGCGTTTTCTGCGCCATTTTCGTCCCTTCCCGAGAAGTCCGCTTGGGTCTAAGTCAGGTCCGTTCACTTGGCAAGTGATGGGGCTTCGGGCGATAGTCGGGATAAGAATTTCCCGCCGGAGTCGCCCATCCCGTGATCATCAGCCGCACGCCCTATCGCCTGTCGCTGTTCGGCGGCGGGACCGATTACCCGAAATGGTACCTGAAGCACGGCGGGGCGGTGATCGGCACGGCGATCGACAAATACTGCAATATCTCCGTCCGGCGCCTGCCGCCCTTTTTCGAGCATCGCTATCGCATCGTGTGGAGCAAGATCGAACTGGTCAACGACCTGCTCGAAATCGACCACCCGGCCGTGCGCGCAATCCTGCTCGACATGAAGGAACGCCGCGGCCTCGAAATCCACCATGACGGCGATCTGCCGGCGCGCTCGGGCCTCGGCTCGTCCTCGTCCTTTACGGTCGGTCTGCTGAACGCGCTGCACGCGATGCGCGGGCGCATGGTGTCGAAGGACGAGCTGGCGCGCGACGCGCTGCGCATCGAACAGGACGTGATCCGCGAACCCGTGGGCTCGCAGGACCAAGTTTGGGCGGCTTACGGGGGCCTCAACCGCATCGATTTCGAGCGCGACGGCTCGTTTTCCGTGACGCCCTTGATCCTGGGCCGCGAGCGCCGCGACGAGCTGGAAGGCAGCTTGATGCTGTTCTTCACCGGCTTGTCGCGCTTCGCGATGACCATGGCGAAGAAGCAGATCGCCAATATGGACGCCAAGGAGCGCAACCTGCACCGGATGCGCGAGATGGTGGACGAGGCGCAGGCGATCATCACCGCCCCCCGCCGCCCGATGCTGGAATTGGGCACGTTGCTGCTGGAAGCCTGGCGCCTCAAACGCGAATTGGCCGAGGGCGTATCGACGCCGGAGATCGACGCGATTCACGATGCCGCGATCAGCGCCGGGGCCGTCGGCGGCAAGTTGCTGGGCGCTGGCGGCGGCGGGTTCATGGCCTTCGTCGTGCCGCCGGAGAAACGCCACGCGGTGCGCGAGAAACTCAGCCATCTGATCGAGGTCGAGATCCGCGTCAACGCGCCCGGCAGCCGGATCGTGGTTTACGAGCCCGACGACGCGTTTAAGGATTAATCTCTCCACATATTCGGAGGGCACCGGTACGATTCGGGTCTCGATTCGGGACCCCGGGAGACCCATGCCCGCCACCAAGTCATCCAGGCCCAAAAAGGCCGATCCGGCCCGGCTCTACCGCGCCGTGCGGCGCATCCGCCGGGTCGAGGAGGAGGTGGCGCGCATCTACCCCTCCGACAAGATCAAAAGCCCCGTCCATCTGTCGATCGGCCAGGAAGGCATCGCCGTCGGCGTGTGCGATCCGCTGGAGCCGCGCGACGCCGTGTCCGGCACCTATCGCGGGCACGCCACGTATCTGGCCAAAGGCGGCGACCTCAACGCCATGATGGCCGAATTGTTCGGCAAGGACACGGGCTGCGCGCGCGGCAAGGGCGGCTCGATGCACCTCGTCGACATGAAGGCGAATGTGCTGGGCTGTTCGGCCGTCGTCGGCACGACCGTGCCGGTCGCCGCGGGCTTCGCGATGGCGCAGAAGATGCGCAAGACCGGCGCGGTGGTCGCGTGTTTCCTGGGCGATGGTGCGTCGGAGGAAGGGTGCTTCCCCGAAACGTTGAACTTCGCCGCCCTGCATAAGCTGCCGGTGATCTTCGTTTGCGAGAATAACGGCTTCGCGATTCACGAGCCGCTCGCCAAACGCTGGGCGACGACCAAGCTGTGCGAACGCGTGCGCACCTATGGCATTCCGGCGACGCGCTTTACCGATTCCGACACCGCGAAGATCCGCGACCATATCGCCAAGGCGTTGCCCGCGATGCGCAAAGGCGGCGGGCCGATCTTCCTCGAGTGTCTCACCTGGCGCTGGCGCGAGCATGTCGGCCCCGGCGAGGATTACGACGCCGGGTTCCGTTCGAAGGCCGATCTCGCCAAATGGCAGAAGAAGGACCCGGTCGTCGTTCTCGGCAAAAAACTCGACAAGAAACTCAAAGCGACGATCGACGCGGAGATCGAAGCCGAACTCGCCGCGGCCGTGAATTTCGCCGAGACCTCGCCTTGGCCGGACGCGAAGGAGCTGTATAGCGATGTCTTCGCGTAAGAAACTCGCCCCGCCGCCGCTGACCTGGCCCGGCCGTATGGAAGACGGGCGGCGCGTGCTGCGCTATGTCGACGCGCTGTCGGAAGCCGTGGCGCTGGAAATGGCGCGCGACGACAAGGTCTTCCTGTTCGGCCTGGACGTGGACGACCATAAATCGATCCAAGGCTCGACGCGCGGTTTGCTCGAACGCTTCGGCAAGGAACGCGTGTTCACCACACCCTTGTCGGAAGACGCGATGACAGGTGTCGCGATCGGCGCGGCGATGGCCGGGATGCGGCCGATCCATGTGCATATCCGCATGGATTTCCTGATGCTGTGCATGAACCAGATCGTCAACATCGCCAGCAAGGCGCGCTACATGTATGGCGGCCAGGTGAAAGTGCCGATGGTCGTGCGCTCGATCATCGGCAAATCCTGGGGCCAGGGCGCGCAGCACAGCCAGGCTTTGCATTCGTTGTTCATGCATTTGCCCGGCATGAAGGTCGCGGCCCCGTCCAACGCGCATGACGCGAAGGGCTGCACCATCGCCGCGATCCGCGACGACAATCCGGTGTTGATGATGGAGCATCGCCTGCTCTATCCGACCGAAGCGGTCGTCAACGAAGGCGCTTACGTGGTGCCGCCGGGGCGCAGCCGCGTATGCCGCTTCGGGCGCGACGTGACGATCGTGGGCGTGTCGAATATGGTCGTCGAAGCGTTACGCGCCGCCGAATTGCTGGCGGAAGCGGGCGTGTCTGCCGAAGTGATCGATCCGATCTGGCTCGCCCCGCTCGACAGCGAAACGATCGTCGAAAGCGCTAGGCGTACGCGCAAAGTGCTGATCGCCGATAACGGCTGGCTCAACTGTGGTGCTTCGGCCGAGATCGCGGCGCGCCTTGCCGAAGCGCTCGCCGGCGAAGGCCCGATCCAGATCAAGCGCGTGGGCTTCGCGCCCACGCCCTGCCCGCCCTCGCCCGAGTTGGAGAACGCGTTCTATCCCAACCCCGGCACGATCGCGGCGGCGGCCTATGCGCTGGCCAAGCCCGATGCGCCCGCCTGGGCGCCCGATCCGGCGGCCACGAAACTCGCCTATCAGCTTCAGTTCAAGGGTCCCTTCTGATGTTCTACGAACTCGCCACGCCGTCCTGGGGCCAGGAAGAGATCGACGCGCTGCAAGCGGTGATCGCGTCGGGCCGTTTCACGATGGGCGAGCGCGTGGCGAAGTTCGAAGCCGAGTTCGCCGCCTATCACGGCAAGAATTATGGCGTGATGGTGAATTCGGGCTCGTCGGCGAATTTGATCTCGATCGCCGCACTTGCCTATCACTCGACGCGGCCGCTGAAGCGCGGCGACGAAGTTTTGGTGCCCGCGATTTCGTGGAGCACGACCTATCACCCGCTGCAGCAATACGGCCTGAAATGCCGGTTCATCGATGTCGAGCTCGACACGCTGAACATGGACGTGTCGAAGCTGGAAGCGGCCTTGACCAAGGACACGAAGGCGCTGCTCGCCGTGTCGATCCTCGGCAATCCGTGCCAGCTCGATGTGATGCGCAAATTCTGCGACAAGCACGGGCTTTGGTTCATGGAAGACAATTGCGAATCCATGGACGCGGAATTGCCGTCGGGCCAGAAGGCCGGCACGCTCGGCGATCTCAACACGTTCAGCTTCTTCTTCTCGCACCATATCTCGACGATGGAAGGCGGGATCGTCCTGACCGACGATCTGGAGCTTTACCATCTGCTGAAATGCATGCGCGCCCATGGCTGGACGCGCGATATCCCCACGGACTCGCCGCTCTACAAGCGCGGCGCGAGCGATCATTTCGAGGCTTATCGCTTCCTGTTCCCCGGCTACAACGTGCGCCCGCTGGAAATGGAAGCGGCGGTGGGTAGCGAGCAGCTCAAGAAACTGCCCGCGATGACGGCGGCACGACGCAAGAATTTGGCGCTGTTCCAGAAGCTGTTCGCCGGCGACGAGAATTTCATCATCCAGCGCGAACACGGCAAAAGCTCGTCCTTCTGCTTCACGATGATCCTCAATCCCAAAAAGGATCTCGACCGCGAGAAGATTTTCGCGGCGCTGAAGTCGGCCGATATCGGCTTCCGCATCATCACCGGCGGCTGCTTCCTGCGCCACGACACGATCAAGTATTACGACTACTCGATCGCCGGGAACGGCACGCCGAACGCCGAACTCGCCCATGATCGCGGCTTCTTCGTCGGCAACCATCCGCAGGATTTGACGCCGCAGATCGAAACCTTGCGCCGCGTGCTGGATAAAGCCGTCGCGTAACTAACCGCGATGATAGGGATGGCCGGCGAGCAGCGAGGCCGAACGGTAAAGCTGTTCGGCCAGCATCGCGCGCGCCAGCAGATGCGGGAACACCATCGGGCCGAAGCTGAGCTTCGCGCGCGCTTTCGCGAGTAACGGGGCCGCGAGCCCATCCGCGCCGCCGATGACGAAGGCGAGATTCGCGTGGCCTTCGTCGCGAATGCGGCCCAGCAACGCCGCGAAATCCTCGGTCGACAGCGCCTTGCCTTTGGGATCGAGCGCGATCAGGGGTGCGCCATCGGGGATCTGCGCGAGCAGCTTCGCACCCTCGTCGTCCTTGCGGCGCGACGCCTCGCGTTCCTTGGTTTCGATTTCGCGGATGTCGAGCGGCCCCAGCCCGGCGGGGGCGGGTTTCAGCCGTTTCGCATATTCGGCGACGAGCGCGTCTTCCGCCGTGCCGCGGGCCTTGCCGGCCACGCAGATGATCAAGCGCATCGTCGTTCCGGCGGCGCGTGGATTGCGCCGCCGCCTTTCAATCCGTCAGGCGCGCGCTTCCGCGCGCGACCAATCGGCACCCCACATTTTTTCGATGCCGTAGTGATCGCGCAATTCGGGGCGGAACAGATGGACGATCACGTCGCCCCCGTCGATCAAAACCCAATCGCCCTGCGCCACACCCTCGACGCGGATGCTTTTCAGGCCTTTTTCTTTGAGTTTTTCGACGAGATGTTCGGCCATCGCCTGAACGTGGCGAGCCGAGAGTCCGCTGGCGACGACCATGTAATCGGCGATGGGCGTGCGGCCGGCGAGATCGATGACGACCGGATCGGCCGCCTTGTCGTCGTCCAACGTTTTTTCGACGACTTTGAGAACCGTCTTTGTGGCGCCGACGGTCTTGCGCTTCGCAGTGGCTATCTTCGCTCTCCTCGACAGGCTCGGGTGACGACGACGGTTTTCTCTGCATCGACCGTGCCGGGAACGCCCGGAACAATCATGCTTCACGTCCGTCGACCGAGCCTACCGCCCCGGTTTCGCGCGTTTGGTAAGTGCGCGCAGCCGCGTGGCGGAGGCCGGGTGGTGCCGGACGGGGAAGAACGTCCAGGAAGGCGGATCGAACGCCGCCAGGGACCGCGCCCGCGAAGGCGCGACCCGGGCTGTGGATAACGCCCGCGCCGCCTTTCCGGCCAATGCTTTGACATCATACGCGGGGCGCGCGAAGACGGCAATGACCATCGCGTGAAATATGGACCGCCAATTCTGCCAGCGATGGATCTGGCCGAGATTGTCGGCCCCCATCAGCCAGACGAAGCGCGTTTTTGGGAAACGCTGGCGCAGCACGGCAAGCGAATCGGCGGTGTAGCGCGTGCCCATTGCGGTCTCGAGCGCGAGGGCACGCAAACGCGGATCGGCCGCGCATTGCGCCTTCGTCCCCGCCAAACGCACGGCGAGCGGCGCCATGTCGCGCGCACTTTTCAGCGGGTTCTGCGGGCTGACGAGCAGCCAGACTTCGTCGAGGTCGAGGCGCTTCAACGCCTCGCGCGCGATATGGATATGCCCGTCATGCGCGGGATTGAACGACCCGCCGAGCAAACCGATGCGTTTGCGAGGGCGTCGGCCCAACGCCGGAAGCGGCAACACCAGACCGGGCGAAGGCAAGGTCACGGCCGCGTCTGACCCGCCCCGCGCAGCACGTACTTATAGGTCGTGAGCTGTTCGGCGCCCACGGGCCCGCGCGGCGGCAGGCGGCCGGTGGAAATGCCGATCTCGGCGCCGAAGCCGAATTCGGCGCCGTCGGCGAATTGCGTCGACGCGTTGTGCAGCACGATCGCGGAATCGACACGGCGCAGGAACGCGTCCGCCGCATCCTTGTCGCCCGCGATGATCGCGTCGGTATGGTGCGAGCCGTACTTGTTCACATGCGCGATGGCGTCGTCGAGCCCGGCGACGGTCTTCACCGCCAGGATCGCGTCGAGATATTCGGTCGTCCAATCGGCCTCGGTCGCGGCCACGACGCGCGTGTCGAGCTTGCGCACGTCGTCGTCGCCGCGAATTTCGCAGCCCGCCGAAATCAGATCGTCGAGGATCGCAGGGCCGTGCGTGGCCAACGCCGTGCGGTCGATCAGCAGCGTTTCGGTGGCGCCGCACACCGACACGCGGCGCATCTTCGCGTTCATCACGATCTTGCGCGCCATCTCGATATCGGCCGATTCGTGCACATAGCTGTGGCACAGGCCTTCCAGATGCGCGATCACCGGAATGCGCGTTTCCTTCATCACGCGCTCGATCAGCGACTTGCCGCCGCGCGGCACGATCGTATCGACGTAACCGTCGAGCTTCAGCAAATGCCCGACCGCCGCGCGGTCGCGCGTGGGGACGAACTGGATCGCGTCTTCCGGCAAGCCGTTGGCGGCAAGGGCCGCGCGCATGGCACCAACGATCGCCATTGAGGATTCGAAGCTTTCCTGGCCGCCGCGCAAGATGCACGCGTTGCCCGACTTCAAGCACAGCCCGCCCGCGTCGGCGGTCACGTTGGGCCGCGCTTCGTAGATGATGCCGATAACGCCGATCGGCACGGCGACGCGGCTGATCAGCAAGCCGTTGGGCCGCGTCCAGCCCGCCTGGATCGAACCGACGGGATCGGACAAACCGGCGACGTCTTCCAAGCCCTTGGCGATGGCTTCGACGCGCTTGGGATCGAGGCGCGTGCGATCGACCATCGCGGCCGAATTGCCGTTCTCCATCGCGAAGGCGATGTCGCGCGCATTGGCGGCAAGGATCGCGTCGGTCGCGGCGCGCAGCTTGTCGGCCGCGTTGCGCAACGCGGCGTTCTTGACCTTGGTCGGCGCTTGGGCGAGCACGGCGGCGGCTTCGCGCGCGCGCTTGCCCATGGCGAGCATCGTCGCCTTGAGGTCCAGGTCGGTCGAATTCGTGGCGGCGGGTTCGGCGGGCGTCATGATCGTTATCCGGCAACTTTACGGCGAAGGGCGGGCGGCGGCAAATCGCCGGCGCACGGTCGGATGGGGCGCAATGCTTTCATCGTCCCGGCCCCCCGGCCATCGCGAGATCGTCGCGATGAATCAATTCGTCGCGCCCGCGATAACCGAGCAGCTCGGCGATCTCCGCCGATTTGCGGCCCTGGATCGCGCGCGCGTCGGCGGCGGAATAGGCGCTAAGGCCCCGCGCCAATTCGCGGCCTGCCTTGTCGAGCACGCGGATCGCGTCGCCGCGATCGAATTCGCCGTCGACAGAGACGACACCGGCGGGCAACAGCGACTTGCCGCGCGCCAACGCCGCCGCCGCACCGTCGTCGACGACGACGGAACCGGCGGGTTGCACGGTCGATGCGATCCAGCGCTTGCGCGCCGAGGCGGGCGAGCCTTGCGGCATGAACCACGTCACGCGCGCACCCTGTTCGAGCGCCATCAGCGGATTGTCGCGTTTGCCGAGTGCGATCCCCATGCGGCAACCGGCCCCCAGCGCGATGCGTGCCGCGCCAAGCTTGGTGACCATGCCGCCCGACGAATAGCCGGGCCGCGCTTCGCCCGCCATCGCGAGAATCTCGGGCGTCAGCTCCGCCACTTGCGCGATGTGCTGGGCGTCGGGATTGGAATGCGGATCGGCGGTGTAAAGCCCGTCGATATCGGAGAGCAGAATCAACGTATCGGCCGAGGCCATTTGCGCGACACGCGCGGCCAAGCGATCGTTATCGCCGAAACGGATTTCCTCGGTCGCGATCGTGTCGTTCTCGTTGATGATCGGCACGGCCTTGGCGTCGAGCAGTTTCGCGACCGTCGCGCGCGCGTTCAAGTGGCGGCGGCGCGCTTCGGTATCGTCGGGCGTGAGCAGAACTTGCGCGCCGACGATACCGCGCGCGCCCAATGCTTCGGCCCAGGCATGGGCGAGCCACACTTGCCCGGTCGCGGCGGCGGCTTGCTTCTCCTCGATCTTCAAACCGCGGCGGCCGAAGCCGAGCTTCCAACGCCCGATGGCGACCGCCCCCGACGTGACGACCGCGATCTCGATGCCGCGCTTCACCAGCACGGCGATATCGTCGGCGAGCTTGTCGAGCCACGCTTTGCGGATGGCGCCCGCATCGTCGACGATCAACGCCGAACCGGTCTTCACGACCATCCGCTTCGTCGCGGTGAAGGGGGCGGCGGCGGTCATCGGTAATCGTCGTCGCGGCGCATCGCGTCGCGCGCGGCCTTGTCCTCGACGCGCCGCTCAAGCACGGGCGGAACCAGCGCACGCAGCACTTCTTTGACGCCCTTGCCCGCGGCACCCGACAGCGCCAGCACGGCATGGCCGCCGCCGCGCTTTTTCGCGGCGCGCTTCAAGGCGGCGAGTTTCTTTTTGAGGTCTTCGGGCTCGATCGCGTCGATCTTGTTGAGGCCGAGAATCTCGGGCTTGTTCTCGATCCCCGCCCCATAGGCTTCGAGCTCGTCGCGGATCTGGTTATAGGCGGCGGCGACTTTATCCTGCGTGCCGTCGATCAAATGCAGGATCGCGCCGCAACGCTCGACATGGCCCAGGAAGCGATGGCCCAAGCCCTTGCCTTCGGCCGCACCGGCGATCAATCCGGGCAGATCGGCGACGACCAATTCCTCGTCGTCGATGCGCACGACGCCCAGCTGCGGCTTCAACGTGGTGAAGGGATAATCGGCGATCTTCGGCTTGGCCGAGGTCGTGGCCGCGAGGAATGTCGACTTGCCCGCATTGGGCAAACCGACAAGGCCGACATCCGCGATCAGCTTCAAACGCAGCCACAACCAGCGCTCTTCGCCGGGCCAGCCGGGCAGCGCTTTGCGCGGCGCCTGATTGGTCGAGCTTTTGTAATGCGTGTTGCCGAAGCCGCCGTCGCCGCCCTTGCACAGCATCACGCGCTGACCCGCTTCGACCATGTCGACGACCACGGTTTCCTGATCGTCTTCCAGGATCGTCGTGCCGACGGGGACTTTCAGCGTGATGTCCTGGCCCGACAGGCCGGAACGCTGGCGGCCTTCGCCGTGATGGCCCTTCTCGGCCTTGAAATGCTGCTGGTAGCGATAGTCGATCAGCGTGTTGAGATTGGCGACCGCTTCGATGAAGACCGAGCCGCCACGCCCGCCGTCGCCGCCGTCGGGCCCGCCATATTCGATGAATTTCTCGCGCCGGAAGCTGACGGCGCCCGCACCGCCGTCGCCGGACTTCACGAAGATTTTGCACTGATCGAGAAACTTCATCCTGCGCGGGTCCTAAATGCAAGAAGGGGAGCGGCCTTGCCGGCCGCTCCCCTTCCGTAATCCGTTCGTGGCGAAGGGTCGGCGGCGCCTATTCGGCGGCGGCCGGCACCGGAGCCACGTCGATCGAGACGATCGTCTTGCCGCCGGCCTTGTGGAACTTCACCTTGCCCGGCTTCAGCGCGAACAGCGTGTGGTCGCGGCCCATGCCGACTTCCTTGCCGGCGACGTAGACCGTGCCGCGCTGACGCACGAGGATGTTGCCGGCGAGGACGGTCTGGCCGCCCGCGCGCTTCAACCCAAGGCGCCGGCCTTCGGTATCGCGGCCGTTGCGGGAAGAACCGCCTGCTTTTTTATGTGCCATAGCTCGTGCTCCCTCAGGCGACCTTGATGTCGACGATGCGCAGCGTCGTTTCGAACTGGCGATGGCCGTTCTTGCGGCGCGAGTTCTTGCGGCGGCGCTTCTTGAAGACCAGGACCTTGTCGCCCTTGCCTTGCTCGAGAACGGTCGCGGTGACCGAAGCGCCGGCCAGCGTCGGCGCGCCGACCTTGGCGGTGGCGCCGTCGACGACCATCAGAACGTCGCTCAGTTCGACCGTCTTACCGGCCTCGCCGGCCAGCTTCTCGACGACGACGACGTCGTTCTTGGCGACTTTGTATTGCTTGCCGCCGGTGCGGATGACTGCGTACATCTTGCCGTTCTCCAGGTTCCGCGTATCCGGGCGGCCGAAGGGCCAAGGACGACGAAACCGCGCAAAAAACCGGCCGCGACGAGCCTTGAAGGGCCCTCGCGGCGTGAGGGCGCGGAATATACGCGGGTTCTCGGGCCTGTCAAGCGCGCAAGGGGGTGTCGGCACACACCCGTTAAGCGCTTGATCGGCCAAGTATAGTCGATTGCGGACAGGACCTGCAAACCCTGCTACACCCCGGCCTTCGATGACCCAAACCGCCCCTTCGGGAGCGGCCCGGCTGCTGCGCTGGGCCTGGATCCCCGTCACCCTGGCCGCTGTGGCGGGGCTGGCCCTGCTGGTCGACTGGAAAACGGTCGGGCGGGAATTGGCGGGCGCCTCGCTGCCCGAACTTGCCGCCATGCTGGCGATCTGGGGCCTGTGGCTCGCCGTGCGGCCGATGCGCATGCGCATGTTCGTGCGCGCGACCGGCCACGGCAACCGGCTGACGGTCAACGACGCTTTCGGCACGCATGCGGTCGGCAACTCGGTCAATTCGCTGTTGCCCATGCGCGCGGGCGAAGTCGCGATGATCTGGCTTTTGCACAAGCGCGCCAACGTGCCGGCGGGCAGCGGCGCCTCGGCGATCGTGCTCGACCGGCTGTGCGATCTGTTCGGCGCGCTGGGTTTGCTGCTGATCGCGATGTCGCGCATGTCGCAGATGCCGGCAACGATTTCGCAAGGCGTGCCGATTTTCGCGGCCGCGCTGATCGCAAGCCTGGTCGTGTTCGCGATCGGCTTGCGATATCGCGGCTTTGCGTTGCGCCTGGCCGCGCGTTTCTTGCCAGCGCGTCTGATCGCGCCGCTCGGCCATTTGCTCGACGGGTTGAGCGTGCTCGCCAGGCCGCGCGTGGCGCTGGGCGCCGTCTTGTGGACGGCCGCGATTTGGAGCTTGATCGCCGCATCCTTCTATTTCGGCATGGACGCGATCCTGCCCGATCTGCGCCCGACCATGGCGATCTTCACCGTCGCGGTGATCTCGCTCGCCTTCCTGGTGCCCGCCGCCCCCGGCGGGATCGGCGTGTTCCATGCGGCGGCGGTGTTCGCGCTGTCGATCTTCGGCGTGCCGGCGGAAGCCGCCCTCGCCTTCGCCATCCTCACCCACGCGCTGACCTTCGTGTTCGGCCTGTGCGTGGCGCTCGCCTGGGTGTTGGCGAACGGGATCAACCCCCGAATCCTGACCCACCGCGTCGACGAAGCCCCGGATTCCAAAGGCGAATGACGACACTTGCCCGGCGGGACGTTCGGGGTTAGGTTCCCGGCCCTTCGAGACCGCGAAGACGTTGCGGACAGGTGGCCGAGTGGCTGAAGGCGTCAGTCTCGAAAACTGAAATACCGGCAACGGTATCGTGGGTTCGAATCCCACCCTGTCCGCCACTTCTTGTTTCTCAGCGTCTCACCCCGTCCGGGGTGCCTCCAAAAACCCCAATAAAACGTGCTTCCGATGCCTTGCCGCTCCAAGGCGTCTCGGGCAAGCTCAATCCGATTTGTGGATCGGTTTGTGGACCAAAAGTGGGGCGGACACATGGCGCGGCAACTTCACAAGCTCAATCCGAAACGGATTGCTGCCATCAAGGAGCCCGGTCTCTACGGCGACGGCGGGGGCCTGGGGCTCCGGGTTTACCCCCACGGCGGCCGGGCTTGGACGCTGCGCTACATGATCGCTGGCAAGGCCCGAGAAATGGGTCTGGGCAACGCGGGCGACGTTTCCTTAGCCCGCGCCCGCGAACTCGCGGCAATGGCGCGGGCCTCTCTCGCAGAGGGGCGCGATCCCCTTGGCGAGCGCGCTAAGGCAGATGCAGAGCGCGCCGCCGAAGAGGCGCGTGCGACGACCTTCGAGAGTTTTGCGCGCACGTTCATCGGTCGCCGCAAGGCGGAGTGGGCCAACGAAAAGCACGCCGCGCAATGGCTGGCGACCCTCGAAGCCTACGCCTTCCCCACCATTGGCAAAGTGTCTGTCGCGGACGTTGATACCGGGATGGTGCTGGAATTACTCAACGCAGTTTGGGTGTCCAAGCCCGAAACGGCGCGTCGCGTGCGCGGCCGGATTGAAACCATCCTTGATGCGGCCCGCGTTGAGGGAAAGCGAACGGGCGAAAACCCGGCACGCTGGCGCGGTCATCTGCAAGTGCTTTTGCCGAACCCGCGCAAGGTGCGCGTGGTGCTGCATCATGCGTCGCTTGGCTATGCGGCTTTGCCGGAGTTTATGGCGAAGCTAAGGGCGCAGCCCGGCGAAGCCGCGCGCGCGCTCCGCTTCGCGATCCTCACCGCTGCGCGGACCGGCGAGATCATCGGCGCGACTTGGAGCGAGATCGATTTAGAAAAGCGCGAGTGGCGCGTGCCCGCATCGCGGATGAAGGCGAAGCGCGAGCATCGTGTGCCCCTATCCGCTGAGGCTATCGCAATCCTGAAAGAGCAACTCGCGCTGCGCAAAGAGGAGAAGATCGAACTCTCCGCCGATCACTATGTTTTCGGTGTGCCGGGGCAAGGTCTGTCGAATGGCGCCATGTTGGCGCTCATCAATCGAATGGAACTGAGCGGGATCATCACGCCGCACGGCTTCCGCTCTACCTTCCGCACTTGGACCGCCGAACAGACTGCCTATCCGCGTGAGATAGCGGAAGCCGCACTCGCGCATGCCAACGGTGACGAGGTTGAGGCCGCGTATCAGCGCAGCGATTTCTTCGAGCGCCGCCGCAAGCTGATGGCCGAATGGGCGGAGTTTGCGACCAGCCCGGCGATGGAGAAACCGAAGCGGGGGAAAGTCGTTTCGATTGGGGCGCGCAATGGCAAGTGATGCGAAGATCGTGCAGTCGAAAATTCGAGGCCAAGCGCAGAAGGCATACGCAAAGGAATTGCTGCGCCGCTATCGGGCAACCGGCAATCCCTTCATTCTGATTGAAGCGCTGTTGTCTGGGACGAAAGGTGAGATCGCTCGCGAAGCGAAGAAATGGCTTCGCGGATCATTGGCGATAGCGCTAGGCGTTGCCGTTGGAAGTAAGCGCGGGAAGCCCGCTGATATCGCTGGCGCATTCGGCATTAACGCCAAGCATATTCGTGAAGCTCATTCCGAATTTCGTGATGCGACGATTCGCCGGGCGGTCGCGGGCCGCAACAAAAAAGCCGAGACGATTGACGATGCCGTCTCTGCACTGACCGATGGCATTCCGGGCCTGCATGGTCCCGTCATTCGCAATGTGAGTAACTCGACTGGCGCACGCATCGCGAAATCGAAGCCTCGCTATAAATGGTGACGTTTCGGGCCCTCACATTGTGACCGGTATTGATAGGTGATTTTGGGCAACCTCTACGGACGCCGTGCGACGCGGCGAACCGCAAAGGAATAGCCGCCCATGCCGAACGACCCCACCCAAATCCCGCCCGCCGCTCTGACCATCCGCGAAGCCGCCGCCTATGCGCGCGTGAGCCGCGCGACCCTTTATCGCATCCTCGCCATTCCCGGTTCCCCGTTGCGCACGGCGAAAATCGGCGCGCGCCGCGTGGTGTTGCGCGAGAGTCTCGACGCCCTTTTGGCTATCGGCGCGGTGATCCCCAACACCCACGCCGCCGCTTAAGGCGCCCCAATGGCACGCGGCAAATTCATCGTGGACCGGGCGATTCTGGCGCATCCCGCACTCCAGGATCGCCGCGCGCCGCGCTGGTGCCGCCGCGCCGCATTTGTCGATTTGGTCTCGATGGCGTGCTGGAAGCCGCACAAGGTCGATATCATCGATAAGACTGTCATCTTGGAACGCGGCGAACTCTCGCATTCGACCCGCTACCTGGCAGATCGCTGGGGGTGGAGCGAGGCCGGGGTACGGCGGTTTCTTGATCGTCTTCAAACTGACGGGCTGATC
Organism: Alphaproteobacteria bacterium; assembly: GCA_017308135.1. Classification (NCBI taxonomy): domain Bacteria; kingdom Pseudomonadati; phylum Pseudomonadota; class Alphaproteobacteria; species Alphaproteobacteria bacterium. Next base: position 721,119 of record JAFKFM010000006.1, on the reverse strand, counting down.
GTCGCAGCGGCCGACGCAGGCCAGACTGTCATCCGTATCAAGAATTACCATGAAATGCAGCGTCTCGATAACACGAGCGACGCAGTGACCGACGCGCCGACCGTCGCAGAAGCGACGCAGGTCCGTCGCAAAGAAGAACACCAGGATAAACACCGGGAAGACCCGAAAAAGGACGGCGTCGTTGATCACGGCCGTGAACGGCCGTCGATTGTCGCTCTTCCTGAAACTGGCATGCCGATGTGTAAAAACATCAAAGTCAAGAAGAGCACCACGAATAGTAATCGCGTTTTCGAGTTGAAGGAAATCGTCCCTAGGAACATCACGATTGACGATGCAGTCAGTTCGCTTCTGAACGGCTTTTCGATTGCTTCTCCCGAGTTCTCGCCGACCGAAATCCAGAGAACGGAGTTCAAAGCGCTTCTCGCGCCCGCGCCGTATGGGAATTTGGTTAAGGTGCTGAGCGCCCTGGAGCGCGTCGTCTTGCCGCATAGCGGCACCCACAGAATCACAAATCCGGCGCGCTGGTGCAGGGGCGCAATCGAAAATCAAGACAACGGCGGGCTCAATGTTGCCGCCGAATGATCGTGCGCCCGTTTTCGGCGGGCGTGCATGGGGGCGGCGCTTCCCGGCGCCGTGCGCAAGCCGCCGCTTGATTCTTTCGCCAGCGTCAAGCGGCGCCCCGCTCTCTCTCAAAACCTGAAAGGACAGATCATGCCCACCGTCGAAAAACTCCCCTCTCCCTCCCAAGTGGCGCAAGCTCGCGCGCGTCTTGAAATCCTCGCGCGGTCGCTTGGCGATCTTCGTGCGACCGAGGCACAAATCCTTGCCGAGCGCCGGTCGCTGATGCCGTTGCATCCGCGCGACCACGTGGGGGCCTTGTCGCTTCGCGATCTCGACGGCCGCCATCTTTCGGTCGCGAACAAAATTCGCGAGACCGAAGAGCAAGCGCGCGAACTCGCCGCCGTCGTCGAAGATCACGACCGCCGTGAGGCGATCACGCGCGCCCGCGAACAGCAAACCCAAGACGCGCAAGATCGCACTCGGGCGGCCGAACTCGCGGCCGAGCGCATCGAGATCGCGCGCACGATCGATGCGGCCATTTCCGAACTGGCGAAGGCTTTCGCCGACTTCGAGCGTGTGGGCATTGCGCTTTCGACCTTCGAACACGTCACAGGCTTGGCCTCACAGAACCTCCGCGCTGAGCGGTCCGTGAAATGCGCCCTCGCGGCGCAGAACGAAGCCCTCGCGCGCTTGCTCGGCTTCGAGCGCTTCGCGCACGGCGACCCGCGCCCGCTCGCTGCCTCCCAGGCCGAGTTGCTCGCGCGCATCGTCCCGCCCGCCGTCATCGCGGCGGAGTGAACGTAAAACCACAGGAGAAAATCAAATGACTGCCATGAGCTTTTTGGAAGTGCTTGAACGCGATGCCCCTGATCTTCACGCGAAGATCGACAAACGCCGCTGGCGTTGGCGCACGCCGATTGCGAAGGCTGCGCCGACGATCCCGCTTCGCCGCATTGAAACCCCGCGTTCCTCTTCGAGCATCGCCGTCGAGATCAGCGAAAAGGTGCAGGGCATGCGCAAGCCCGGCGAAACGATCTCGGAAGCTTGGGCGCGGGCCGGTAACGATCCTGAAGTGAACCGCCTCTATGCCGAGCACCGGGCCGCGCAAGATCGCGAGGCCGGGCGCTCTTCTGGCCCCAGCACGCCTGAAGCGGCGGCCAACACGCGCGCCGGGATCGAAGCCGAGATCGATGCGCTTGCGCGCCGTGTGCAGGCGGAAAACCCCGGCCTGACCTTCGCGCAAAGCTATGCGCGGGCGCTGGAACTCGATGCCGGCCTCTATGTCCGCTATCGCGCCGCGCATGGCGTTGCCTCGCGGCCGGTCGCGAAAGGCGAAGGTGAAGCGCTCGCGGCCCTGGACGATGCGAAGCGCGCGAGGGCGGAGATTGCGGAGATCGAGGCGAAGATCGAAGCCGTCGCGCGCAAGCTCCGCAACGCCGATCCCAGCCTCACCAAAGAGCGGGCGCTTGGGCTGGCCTGGGAACACTCCCAGGACGAGTACCGCCGCTGGCTGCTCGCCAAAGAGCGGGCGAAGCGCGCTTAGCGACCACAAAACGGCCCGCGAAAGGGGCTTACGCTGCATATGGCTAAGACGAAGAAATCCAGCAATAGCGGGGCCGCGAAGGTCAATAGCGGGGGTACCCCCACCCCCCGCCCTCGCGCCGTCCGCGTTGGGCCTCTGGCGTCGCTTGGGAACGTCGCGGAAGAGGCTTCCCGCCTCTACCGTGCCGCGCGCCAGGGCCGCATCCGAGCCGCCGATGCGGCGAAGCTCGCCTTCGTCTTGAACGTCGTGCGCGGCGCGCTGGAAACCGCCACGCTGGAAGCCCGTATCGAGCGCCTCGAAGCTCTGGAGATCACCAATGACCGCCAAGATCGCCAACCGCATTTCTCGGCTTGAAGCCCAGGCCGCCGCCCGGAAGGCCGCGCTGATCCCGCCCGGGCCGTCTGCCTGCGAGATTTTCGATTCGCGTCTCGCGGCCATCGCGGAGCGGAATGGTGGCGTGCTTCCGACCGTGCCCTATGACGCGGCGGCCTGGGAGGCGGAGATCGAAGGTGCTGCGACCGGCGCGCAGCGCGAATTACTGGGGCGCCTGCATCGGCTGGCGCGGGTCGCCGCCACATCCCGCGTTCTCGACAAAGCCGACAACCCTGAAAAACTGGGGGCTCATCGTTGAAAAGTTGAACGCACTTTGCCGCACACAGCGCGAGTCGATGAACAAGACGATGCCCACCCTGATCCCCGATCTCGCCTTGGCCCCCGATCTGGGTTCGGCCGTGTCAATGATCGAACAGGAATGGGGGCACCACCCTGGTGGGTGACTAGCGCGTCAGTCGGGCTAGCTGTGGCGTCCGCGACGAACTCTGCGCCGGGCGGCCACTCCTTCAATGGTCCACCTGCCCCAGACTTGAACCGAAGCCTGGAATCGGCAATGCTTATGGTTGCGGCTAAATTCGATTCGTTATCCAACACGTACTTTTCGAGTTGTTCCCTGAAAGGCGCGGGGTCAACCCCGAGAAGGGAGGTGATTGGAATGGCGAAGATCAAAATTGGCCGTAACGCCGAAGACGGGCGTTTCGTGCCGGTCAAGACGGCTCAGCTAAAGTGGAAGACCCACGTTGTTGAGACCATCAAGACCGACCCGAAGAAGGATAAGTAAGAGGGCTGCAAACTCGCTTACTTATCTTGGTTGGGGGCGGTGGGCTTAGGCTCACCGCCCTTCGTCTTGGGAACAGAATCATGCGGCTCGATCTCTTGTAAAGAGCCTAATTAGCCTAGTTGTCGACGCATCGCGCATTTGGTCGACGACCTCGCCTCTCGCTCAAATTATTCTTTTTATTGGCCATGAAAAAAAAGCCACATGCCCTTGATTTGATTCTCCCGCCCTCGAATGCGCACTTACGAGCTATTGGGCTAGTCGCGGTACAATGGGGTTATCTCGAAAGCAGCATCGATGAAGATATTTCGGCACTTTTGAAACATCCGGCCGCCGCCGGTTTCGAAGTAAACTTTATGAGGCCCTTCGCTAACCGAACTCGGAACTGGCGACGCCTTGCCCAACTTGTATTTGGGTCCGGACCCGCGCTTGAAAAAGTTATCGATATTTCTTCTCGTGCAAAAATAATTAAAACCAAGAGGGATGAAATCGTTCACGGACAGTATGCCGGTCAGGGTGACCCTTTAGGTTTATTGGTTTATCGATCCGCAAATCTCGTCAAGATTCGTGATATCTCTCTTAACGATTTAAAGGCAGTTGCCGCAGAGATATCGAAGATTAATGGCGATCTTTTTCGCCACCAACGCCTATCGGGTATCGGTGTTTCCCAACCACCCGCTCCCGATCCCAAGTTAACGCGAGAAGCCCAACGTCGCCGTCTTCCGCCTCAAGCCAAGCCCAGGCGTCTCGCTCGCCCTTCCTAGCGAGTCCTAGGCCGCCTTAGACTCAGGCCCATGATCCGGTTCATCGCCTTGGCATTGGTTGCGCTAATCGCTACACCGACGCTCGCAGCCGATACGCCGCCGCCTGTTTTGGCGACGGATGCCCCGAACGAATGCCGGGCGACATGGAGAACGATCTACGAATGCTTCGACCGGCGCAGCGGCAAGAAGATCGCGACGTGCCGCTTCGATCACGTGGCGGGTAAATGGGCTTGCCACCGATCATAGTTTTGAAACCGACGAAGGTAAGGTTGAAAGTAGTCCACAATTCGTCAAAGGTTGTTGGATAGTTGCAACCGAGTCGGAGGCAAACAATGGCTAATGTGTTCAAGCTTGGAGATATTGTTCAGCTTAAATCTGGCGGACCCGCTATGACGGTTGCTGGGATCGGTCCAACAGGGGGTTATTTTTGCGAATGGTTTAAAGGTGCATCGAAGGATAGCGCGTACTTTGAGGAATACACTCTCAAGCCTTACGTCGCTCTCCAAAAAAAATGACTGAAGAAGAAGCCGCGCATTGGATGCTTCAAGAGTATGAAACCGTCGGCTTCCTGTATCAGGAGGCCGCCGCAAGCCACCTGTTTCAGTTGTCCGATGAACGCCTCGCGTACTTCGATAAAAACTCCAATCTATGCGTCGGCAAAAATGTATTGGTGATCTTCAATCGCTTGACGCCAGAAGCCGTATACGAGCGCGCCGAAAAGTTCTGGCGTCGTCGATTGGAAACGGATCAGCCTGGACGGCAACAATAAGCGAATGTTGCTGTGTACGGATTGAATCGCCCGATGGCTAGTTGAGGGACAAAGTTAGGCTAGAAAAGTGATTCTACTTTTTCTCATTGAATAGCCCCTCGATAGATCGCACCCAATCTTCAAAACCGACTGATGATGGTACCAACGCCTCGTGACCATCAACCAAGTTTACCCCAGTAACCTTCGGGCGCTCGCGGCCAAGTTTCAGCCACGCAGGCTTCTTCCTTCCGTACTTTGATTGCATTTGACGACCATAAGCCTGCAACAAGTCACTCAGCGTCTTTGTGAACCAAATGCAGTCATCTAACGATTTCTCTATCGTCGTCATATACGATGGATAAACGGTACTTTGATGGCCCCCCGCATTTTTGATGCCGAGATACAGTTGAACTTTCGAAAAGTTCGGTTGGACAATTTCCTTTGACCATTCATCGATCAATTTGTTGCGCTTAAGAATTGCGGTTCTAAGCTGCTCAACACAACGACGCAGGGCTCCTGCCATTAGGACCAACTGTCCCGGAGCTTTTAAATCTTTACTAATCACGCTGACCAATGGGTCAACCATGCCCTCATAGATTTCTTCGAGTTGATGAAGATCAAGCTGGGGCTCAAATACAGTATTCTTAGCAATAGTCCCTTTCGAAATTCCCTCTATGAACGCCGCGTGCGCGGTTAGCACCGCTCTATATCGTTTTAAGAGCGGTATGGTGTGTTGACTTTTGAGTGCAAAAAATACGTTGAGGGCATCGGATGCTAACAATGTCGCCGAGTTTGAGTGACCAATCTGCTTCTCAATTTCTTCTCGCGCCTTCGCCTTGTCGCCGATGCGCTGGATTGCATATGCACCTCCAGCAGCACCGGCAAGGGAACCAATCGCTGAAGTCGAGAAATTACTGTTGAGCGCAGAACCGAGCCATTCCCAAAACCACACGGCAACCTCACACACCGTTGATGCCCAATCGGTCATTGTCTCTGTTGTCTGATGCACGAATTTGGACGCCATCAGCGATCCCGCTTTCGCGGTGGGGCGGCCTTGTTCTCCCCCGGCCATTCCTCGACGCCGACCTGATAGTCGTGCGGACCCGGCGGCTCGTTCTCGACAAACTCCGCCATGCCATCTTCGTAGGGCACGCCCTTGCGCGGCTTTCCCTCGTAGACGACGACCGGCTTACGACGACGCGGCATGGCGTTTCCCCGACTCCCGCGATTGGCTAGGATGAATTTTGCCCTAGGCCGGTGGCGAATGGCAGGGTTGCAAGCCGTCTCCGACTGTCGCCTTGCATCACAAGCTAAATTGTGGATCGACTTGTGGATCGCTAGAATCACGAAATGCTAATTATCTGATATTTAAATGATATTATTATAAATCTGGCGGACACCCTGTCCGCCACTACGCCCGAGCCCCCAAACCGGGGGCTCGGGCGTAGTGCTGTCTGGGTTCGGTGAACGAACCCTTGGTTAGCGAAGTCCGAGCGACAGCGAGGAAAAATCCGCGCCTTCAGCGCGGATTTTCAATCCCACCCTGTCCGCATCTGCCGCTACTACAAGACTATCTCGCACCCAACCGCTCGTGCAGAAGCAGTACATCGACTAGAAAATGCTGCTCATAATCGCTGAGCGGCTGATCTGCCTTTAGCTTGTCGGCCATGCCTCTGCAGAACTTGGCATTCTCGCTTTCACCAATCGGATCGCCGATAACGCCAAGAGCGAACTCTTTGACAGTTCCTGTCAGCCTACCTCCGTTTTTCAGAAGTTGGCGCGTCACGTGACCGCACTGGACGCTGATTGAACTCATGACATTGACCTCCCTTGGATGTGTTCAAGGGTAGGGGACGCGCCAAATGTTTTTCAACGCGCTCGGAGTCGTTGAGCGTAACTGTGCTGACTGACAGCACCACTCAGAAAATTGTGGATAAGTGCCCGCTTCCGGTCATTTGCAAGCGGGGCTTTGGACAATCGATGCCTAGTCGCTATGGCTTAAATCCAGGCTTTTCGACGAGAAACGCATAAGCCGGCCAGTTTGTGGCGTCGGAAGCCTCACCCTGGACCGTATTCAAAACCTCGACCGTTGTATGGGCGAGAAGCGAGACGCTGGAAACGGTAGAACCGCCGATCCCAGTGAACACCTCAAACGGAAACTCACGGTCGCTTGGCTTCTCCGTCGCATAGCTCGGAGTCGTGGAGTAGAGATGGACCGGGACGCCGATGAACAGGCCGGTGGCCAAACCGAAAGCTACCGGCTTAGGAACGCGATACATGGCGAAATTCCTTATTATAAGCCCTCGTATTATTAGACATGGCGCCGCGCCGCCGCTGCGCAAGGGGTAAAGCGTAAAATTGACAATGGGGCAAAGGCTTTAACGGATTTTTCAGCCAATCCGTCAGTCAAGCCAAAATCACTTTCGAAAACTAGGTACAAGAAAAATATAAAAAACTGATCCCGAAATCGGATAGTGCTGGAATAGCTGACCCTGCCGCGTCGAGCCCATCTATCGAACGTTCTGGCGGCACATGACAGCAAAACTAGCCCGCAATCATCCCCGTCGCCCTACGCCGCCGTCACGCGCCAGATGACGTTGCCGACGTCGTCGGCCATCAGCAGCGAATTATCGGGGCCGAGCGTCACGCCCACCGGGCGGCCGTAGGACACGCTTTCGTCCGGCGCCAGGAAGCCCCACAAAATGTCGCGCGACGGGCCCGACGGCTTGCCGTTTTCGAACGGCACGAACACGACCTTGTAGCCGCTGAGCTTGCTGCGATTCCACGAGCCGTGCTGGCCGATCACCATGCCGTCGGGGAAACCCGGCAGCGTTCCCGCCGGCATCCAGCACAGGCCGAGCGAGGCGGTATGCCCGCCCAGCGCGAAATCCGGCGTGATCGAACGCGCGACCAATTCGGGATTTTGCGGCACGCGGTCGTCGACGATGCGGTCCCAATAGCTATAGGGCCAGCCATAGAATCCGCCCTCGGTCACCGAGGTCAGATAATCGGGCGGCGTTTCGTCGCCCAAACCGTCGCGCTCGTTGACCACGGTCCACAGCTTGCCGGTCGTCGGCTCCCACGCCATGCCCACGGCATTGCGCAAACCGCCGGCGAAAATGCGGCTCGACCCGGTCGCGAGGTCGATCACATGGATCGCGGCGCGGCCTTCCTCGGCTTCCATGCCTTCGTCGGCGATATTGGTGAGCGAGCCCACGCCCGCATAAAGCAACTTGCCGTCTTGGCTGGGCAGCAGGCTGCGCGTCCAATGCCCGCCGGGCTTGAAGGTCGCGATGCGCTTGCCGGGCGCGTCGATGCGCGTGGCGTCCTTCACATAGGGGAAGGCCATCACGCCATCGGTGTTGCCGACATAGAACGTGTCGCCGAGCAGCGCCATGCCGAAAGGCTGGTTCAGCCCTTCCATGAACGGCGCTTGGATTTCGGCGACACCGTCGCCGTCGGCGTCGCGCAGGCGCGTGATGCGGTTGGCGCTGGGCACGATGGCCCCCGCACGCTGCATGGTGGCGCGCGTGGCAAGGCCGAACACGGTCTTCACCGGGCCCGGCACGGTGCTGGACTCCGCGATCAGCACGTCGCCGTTCGGCAAGCAGTAGATCCAGCGCGGATGATCAAGGTTGCGCGCGAAGGCGTTCACCTTCAAACCCGGGGCGGCCATCGGCACTTGGCCCGGCGCCCAGCCTTGCGCGGTCGGCATCTTCAAGGTCGGCACGGCGCCTTGCGGTTTGGCCGCAGGGATTGCGGGCGCACTGCCCCAGGCCGGAGTCGGATCCCCATCGCGCAGCCGCCGCAGCGCCACCGCACCGCCGCCGACAAGTGCAACTACACGCGCGAACATGCTGGAAAAGCTCATCGACGCCCTCTCCCGAGTCTTGGCCCCGCTGGCATTGGCGGGAACGGGTTGGTACCATTGATATTATCTTTCTGGAATAGCGACCGCATGCTCGCCCGCCGCCGCTTCTCGGCCCTTCTTCTCGCCGCCACTTTACGCCCCAATATCGTCCGCGCCGCGCCCGCTATCCGGGTCGGCGTGCTGCGCTTCGGCACGGTGTCGTGGGAGATCGACGTGATCCGCACGCACGGCTTGGCGGCCGTCGCGCCGCAGGAATTGGCCGCACCGCAAGCCGCACAGATCGCGCTGCAAGCGGGCCAGGTCGACGCGATCGTCGTCGATTGGATGTGGGTCGCGCGCCAGCGCGCCACCGGTGCGGATTGGAGCTTCGTGCCCTTCTCCAACGCCGTCGGCGCGTTGATCGCCCCCGACGCGTCGCCGGTGCGCAGAGTCGCCGACCTTGTCGGCAAGCGGCTCGGCATCGCGGGTTCGCCGCTCGACAAAAGCTGGCTGATCTTGCGCGCCTACGCCAAGGATCGCCTCGGGATCGATCTCGACACCGCGACCGAGCGCAGCTTCGCCGCACCCTCGCTGCTCGCCGAGCAGATGAAACTCGGCCGCCTCGATGCGGTGCTGACCTTCTGGCCCTTCGCCGCGCGCGCCGAGGCGGCGGGTGCGCGCCGCGTGATGGCGGTGGAGGATGCGGTCGCGGAGCTGGGTATTGGCACCGGCGTGCCCTATCTCGGCTACACCTTCTCGACCGCGTGGGCCGAACACAATCGCGAGACGCTCGCGGGCTTCCTTGCCGCGTCGCGCCAAGCGCGGGGCATCCTCGCGCGATCCGACGACGAATGGCGGCGTTTGCGCCCGTTGACCAATGCGGCCGACGAGGCCGAGCTTCTCAAACTGCGCGATTGGTATCGCGCCGGCATGCCGCGCCAATGGCGCACGGAGGAACGCGACGCCGCGTCGAAGCTCTATGCGCTGCTCGCGCGCATCGGCGGGCCCGCTTTGGTCGGCCCGGCGACATCCGTGCCGCCGGGCACGTTTTGGCCTGTCGAGTGGCGGGAAAGCGCGTGACGAACAGCCTGCCCACAAGGCTCGCTTCCACGCTGGGCTTCGTTGCGCTGTGGCAGGTGGGCGCGATGCTGGCGAATAACCGCCTGCTGCCGAGCTTCAGCGACGTCGCCGCCGAAATGATTCGCCTGTCGGCGGATGGCACGTTGCCGTACCATCTCGGCATCACGCTGGCGCGCGTCGCCGCCGCTTTCACGCTGACGCTTTTTCTGGGCAGCGCTTTGGGCATCGCGATGGGGCGCTGGCGTCGTTTGGATGCCGCCCTCGACAGCGCGGTGACGCTGCTGCTGAACATGCCGGCCCTGGTGCTGATCGTGCTGATCTATGTGTGGTTCGGCTTGACCGAGGCCGCCGCGATCGGCGCCGTGGCGCTCAACAAGCTGCCGAACACGGCAGTCACGTTGCGCGAAGGCAGCCGCGCGCTTGATCCCGCGTTGATGGAAATGGCGCGCAGCTTCCGCATGCCCCGCTTGCGCGTGCTGCAGCACGTAATCCTGCCGCAGCTCGCCCCCTATATCGTCGCGGCGGCGCGCTCGGGCCTCGCGTTGATCTGGAAGATCGTGCTGGTCGTCGAACTGCTGGGCCGCAGCAACGGGGTCGGCTTCCAGATCCAAATCCATTTCCAGCTTTTCGACGTCACCGCGATCCTCGCCTACGCGCTCGCCTTCGTGCTGGTGGTACAGATCATCGAATGGGCGGCGTTCCAGCCGCTCGAAAGACGGGTCGCGAAATGGCGGACGTGATCTTGCGCCTGCGCCTTGCCGGCAAAGCGTTCGGCACGCGAAAGGTGCTGGGGGCGATCGACCTCGAACTTGGGGCGCGCGAGATCGTCGCGATCGTCGGCCCGTCCGGTTGCGGCAAGACGACGCTGCTGCGCATCGCCGGCGGGTTGGAGCGCGACGTCGACGGTAACTTGGAATGGCCCGGCGGCCATGCTCCACGCATCGGCACCGTGTTTCAGGAGCCGCGCTTGCTGCCCTGGCGCACGGTGCGCGAGAACCTGCGCCTCGCGCAAGAAATGCCGGACGACACGCTCGCCGACGATCTACTGAACACACTCGGCTTGCTGCCCTTTGCCGATGCCTATCCGGGCACGCTGTCGCTCGGCATGGCGCGGCGCGCTTCGATCGCCCGCGCCTTCGCCGTATCGCCCGACCTCGTGTTGCTCGACGAGCCCTTTGTCTCGCTCGATGCGGACATGGCGGCGCAAAGCCGCGATCTCGTACTGGCCGCGTGGCGCGCGAAGCCGATCGCGATGCTGCTGGTCACGCATGATCGCGCCGAAGCCAAAAGCCTGGCCGATCGCATTCTCGAACTCGGCGGCGCGCCTTCGCGCATCGTGGCCGAGATCGGCGTGCAGGCGCCACGCGGCTAACGCCCGAGCTTCACCGTTCCGTCTTTGCGCAGCAGGGCGGCAAGGTTCGCGTAAGGCAATACGACTTCATACATGCCGTGCGCATAGGGGCCGACTTCGTAGGGATCGAACACGATCGTCAGCGCGGCTTCGCCCCAGCAGAAGCGCGTATCGGCCTTGAGCGCTTCGAGCAATTCTTCGCGCGGCACGGCATCGCTGAAGCCGGGCTTGGTTTTGAACAAGCGCCGCAAACCGCTATCGACGCGCGGCACAAGTTTTTCGCGCCAATCGTCGCCCGCGAAAACATCGCCGGGCTTGGCGGATTTCCCGCTGCGCAGATCGACCAGCGAACACAGCGTGCCGCCATTGCCGTGCGCCCCGCCGGTATAGGCCCAAACGAGCAAACGAACGCCGATCGCTTGCGTGCCCGCTTGGACGGCCGCGCCGCGCTGCAACGTTTCCCAGCCGCGGAAATATTCGTCGTCGCGCTGATCGGCGAAGGCGTCGAGCGCTTCGGCCTCGGCGGCTTGCGCCTCGCGCCGATAGGCTTCGTTCACTTCCGTGAAGTCGATGCCGGGGGCGCGGAAGCGCGGGTAGTCGATTTCGACGGAGAATTCGTATTCGCCCACCTTGTCGGCGTGGCGAATCGCGACCCATTCGACGATCGAAGGCGGGGTTTGCGCGCTTGAGGTGGCGGCAAATAAAACCAGCGCGGCGGCAAGCCCCGCGCGGAAGATCACGTTTTCGTGCCCGGCGGCAATTCGGCCTGATCGAGCTTGGCGCCCGCGAACTTCGCGGCCGTCGTTTTGGCGTTCAGCAGACGCGCGAAGCGCAGATCGGCGCCCGAGAAATCGGCCGCGCGCAGATCGCAATCGGTGAGGTTGGTCGCGATCTTGCGGCCCGACGGCTTGCCGTCCTTGCCGATGATGTCGGCGGGAAACAGGATCGCCTTGCGCAGCTTCGCCCCGCGCAGCGAAGCGCCCATCAACACCGCCCCCGAGAGATCGGCGTTGTCGAGAATGGCGCCGTCGAGCCGCACCTTGATGAAGGTCGCGAGCACGAGCCGTGCGCCCATCAGCGAGGCGCCCGACAAATCCGCGCCGTCGAAGGCGGCGCCCGACAAATCGGCGCCGACCAGATCGGCCCCTTGCAGGCCGAGGCCGGCGAAAGCGGCGCGCGCCCCCACGCGCCCGCCCGAGCGCATCCAATCGGCGTGGTTGCGCACCATCACCTTCAGCGAATCGGGCGGCACCGTGCCTTCGGCAGGCATCGGCATCTTCGCCTGATCCATATTGGAACCGTCGAACGACGCGCCCGCGACATTCGCACCCGTCAGCGTCGCCCCGCGAAGGTCGCAGCCGGCCATGCGCGTGCCGCATAATGCCGCACCCCGGAAATTGGCGTTGGCGAGGCGCGCGCCCGACAAATCGCAGCCGGTCAAATCCGCGCCCGCGAAGCTCGCCCCGTTCATTTCCGCATCGACGAAGCTGGACGACGCGAAACTCGCGTTGTCGAAACTGGCGTTATCGAGCTTCGCCTTGCCCATATCGACGCCGTCGAACGTGGCGCCGTCGAATGTCGATTTGCGTTCCGGGTCGCTGGACATCTTGACCGATTTACCCGGCCGGAAATCCGCATTGCGCAAATCGCAAGCCGACAGCTTGGCATTGGCGAAATTCGACCCGCGCCCGTCGAAACGGCGCAGATCGCAGCCGACCATCGTCGCAGTGCCGAAATCGGCGCAGAACGCGTCGGCGTCCGACAGGTCGCAGCCGATCAATTCGCATTCCGCAACGCGCGCGTCGCCCAGCAACGCGGCGGAAAGATTGACACCGTTCAGTTTGAGACCCAGCAAATCCAGCCCGCGCATATCCGCGCGCTTGCCGCCCTGCTTTCCGAACAGGAAAGCGGAATGGCCGACCAGAATGGTTTTAAGGGTTTCGGCGGGGATCATCGCCCCTAGTTAAGCATGCGGGGCAATGCGCGCAAGCTATTCCAAATCCTAATCGTGTAAGGCCAAAACGACCCGGCGATTGCGTTTACCTTTGCTTTCGATCTTTTCGACCGCCACGCGGCCGATTTCGCCGGTCCGGGCGACATGTGTCCCGCCGCAGGGCTGCAAATCCACATTCGCGATATCGAGCAAGCGGATCTTGCCAGCACCGCGCGGCGGCTTGACCGACATGGTGCGCACCAGATCGGGCTTGGCGTCGAGCTCGGCCTCGTCGATCCAGCGCGGCGCCACGTGATGATCCTCGCCGATCAGGCGGTTGATCTCGGCCTCGATCTTGTCCTTGTCGAACACGACCTCGCCGGGATCGAAATCCAAACGCGAACGCTCCGCCCCGATCTGCCCGCCGGTGACGCCTGCCGGGATGACGGCGCAGAGCAAATGCAAACTCGTGTGCATGCGCATGTGGCGGTGGCGGCGATCCCAATCGATCTCGGCGGTCAGTTCGCTGCCCACCGCCGGGGCTTCCGAACCGGGGGCGAGAAGATGCACGATCCCCGCTTCGCCTTTGCGCGTGTCGGTCACCGCGAGGCGCTGGCCGTCGTCAAAAATCAGCGTTCCCGTGTCGCCCGGCTGGCCGCCGCCCATCGGATAGAACACCGTCTGGTCGAGCACGACGCCCTCGGGCCCGGCCGCGACCACGCGCGCGCGGCAGGATTTGAGATAGGAATCCTCGCGGAACAGCTCCCGGGTCATGCTTCGTCCTTTTGCGAAAGAATGCGCGCGAACATCGCGCGGTCGACATTGCCGCCGGACAGGATCAACCCGATCCGCTTGCCGGCGTTGATTGGCTTCTCGGCCAGGGCCGCCGCAAGCCCCGCCGCCCCCGCGCCTTCGGCGACGTTATGCGTGTCGGAGAAATAGGCGCGCATCGCCGCTTCGATCTGCGCTTCGGAAACGCGCACGATGCGCGCGGCTCCCTTCCAGATGATCTCCAGCGCGCCATCGACGGGCACGCGGCACGCCATGCCGTCGGCCAGCGTGTCGGCCGTGTTGGTCGAGACGGACTTATGCGCTTCGAACGACAGCGCGTAGGCGGGTGCGTTTTCCGCGACCACGCCGATCACTTCGGTCTTCAATCCCAACGCATCGCGCGCGGCGATCACGCCGCAAATGCCCGAGCCCAACCCGATCGGCACATAAACGCGGTCGAGCGCAGGCGCGGCCCGGAAGAATTCGAGCGCATAGGTCGACACACCGCGCACCAGATCCGGCAGGAACGAGCCGACGAAATGCAGCCCGCGCGACGAAGCCAGTTCGCGCGCGTGTTCCAGCGCCGCCTGGAAATCGTGCCCGTGTTCGACCAGCTCGGCGCCCAAAGCGCGCATCGCGGCGTTCTTTTCGACGGAATTGCCGTGCGGCACGACGATCGTCGCCTTCAGTCCCGCGCGCGCCGCCCCGAAAGCGATCGATTGGCCATGATTGCCGCGCGTCGCCGAAATCACGCCCGGCAAACCGGGCTTGGCGGCGGCGAGGTCGGCCATGTGCAAAATCCCGCCGCGCACCTTGAAGGCGCCGACAGGCGTGTGATTTTCGTGCTTCACCCATATCTCGGCGCCCGCACGCGCGCTGAGCAGCGGCCAATGATATTGGGGCGTGGGCGGTATCGCGCGATGCAAAAGCGTCGCGGCCGCGTCGAGTTCGGTCAGGGTGAATTGCGCCATCAGGATTAATCGTCGTTTAATCGACTGCGTTTAAGAGAAGCGGATATCGTCCTTTCGCCACCTTTGAGGCCATGGCCCGTACTGTCAACCCCGCCGCCGAAGCCGAACGCTTTCTGGGCGCCTTGGACGAGAAATCTCTCGCCATCGACGAGGCGATCGCCCAGGCCAAAAGCGGCGTCGCGCATTCGTCCTTCGCCGCCTACAAGGTGTTCTCGGACGCCGCGTCGGATTTCGACGGCTTCTGCATCCTGATCGAATACCGGATCAAGAAAATCACCGACGACGCGGCGCGCGCCGGGTTCGAAGGCAGGCTGCTGACCGCGCGCGTCCATGCGATGACGCGAATGTTGAAGGCGTCGATCGAGCTGATCGGCGCGGTCGCCAACCAGAAGGAATTGCCGCTGGGCGCGAAGGACGTTTTCCTGCGCGAGCTGCGGTCGATCTACAACCTGAAAAACACGCTGTCGCGCCCGCCTTTCGTGGGACAATTGCCGGGCGATACGGGACACGATCTGGATCTCGCGGAGAAAATTCTGCGGGAGATCATCGACAAGGCCCCGGCTTTGCTGGAATTGACCCCGATGGTGGATCCCGCCGAACCGGCCGAGCCCGCGTCGTCTTGACCCCCACCGCCTGACGCCCGCCCTCAATCCGGCCCTTGACCCCGGCGCCCCAGGCGTGAAACTCCATACCCAAGGCCGCGTTCGCGCGGCCGGGAAGGGTGTTCGGGGTTCATGGCCGACGACGGCGAATTGGCGGAAGCGACGGTCGGCGCCGTCGAAGCGGGCTTGCGCGCCGCCCTGGGCGGCCGCGAATCCGTGACGCTGGGCGATCGGATCAAGATCCACCCGACCCAAACCGTTCTGGATATGGCAAGCCCGCTGGCCGAAGCCTTCGCCGCCAGCGATTCCACGCGCCCCGATACGGCCTGCGTGGCGTTGGTCGCGCGCCCCGAGCAATTGCCGCGCGTGGGCGCTTGCGCGCAAATCCGCACCTACGAGCATGCGGGCGTGGTGAAGCTGCTGGAAGCGGGGCCCGTCACCTGGCCCGACGGCGCGCAGCGTTTCGCGATGGTCTACGAAACCCCGGCCGGGCCGCCGCTGCTGCGCAAGGGCAAGCGGATCGAACCGCTGGATTCGCGCCTGCTCGCGCGCATGTTCGTGATCCCGGCCGCCCAGGCGCTGACCGAATATAACCGGCGCGGCGTGTCGCATCGCGCGATCCGGCCCGACAACGTGTTTTGGTACGATTACGGCAAAACGCGCCTGACGTTGGGTCCCGCGACGGTCGGCCCCGCCGGCATGCTGCAGCCCGCCGTGTGCGAAACGCTGGAAATGGCGATCTGCGATCCCTACGGCAAAGGGCTTGGCAGTGCGGGCGACGATCTGTTCTCGCTGGGCGTCACGGTGCTGGCGTTGCTGCGCGGCGAATGGCCGCTGGCCGATCTGACCGACGAACAGATTCTCGAAAAGCGGATGGAACTCGGCAGCTGGGATGCGCTCGCCGGCAAATACAATCCGCCGACCGAGATGTACGATCTGCTGCGCGGGCTGTTGTGCGACGACCCGAACGAGCGCTGGTCGCTGGCCACCCTCGCCAAATGGGCCGAAGGCTCGCGCCCGCAATTGCCGCGCTTCACCATGCCGGCCAAAGCGCGCGAGCCCTTCCTGTTCGAAGGCAAGCTGCTGCGCACGGGCCGCGAAATCGCGATCGCGATGGGCAAGAACCCGCAACCCGCCGCCGCGATTTTGCGCACCGGCCTGTTGCGCGATTGGGCGCGCCGCGCCTATCCCGACGACACCGCCTCGCGCAAGATCGAAGCGATGTCCGGCCCCGGCAGCCCCGCCTCGCGCGACGGCGACGGGCCGCTGGTGGCGCGCGCGTGCCTCGCCCTCGATCCCACGGGGCCGTTGCGCGTGTCCGGCTATGCGTTCCGGCCCGACGGGATCGCCGCCGCCTTGGGCCGCGCCTTCACCGCCGACCGCCAGATGCTGCCCGCGATCGACGCGGCGATCCGCGCAAGCCTGCATCTCGAATGGGCCGACGCGCAGAAGACCGCGAATCCCAACCAGAAATCCTCGACCCGCCGCCTCAACGCTTTCGAACGTTTGGGGCGCTGGGCGAACGAGCCGGTCGTGGGTGCGGGCCTCGAACGCTGCCTTTACGAACTCGATCCGCGCATGCCGTGCTTGTCGCCGCTCAGCGTCGATGGCTGGGTCGAGACGGCGGGCGATCTGCTGCCCGAGATCGATCGCGCATTGGAGGATCAGGACGGCGCCAATCGCGGCTTCGACCGGCATGTGCCCGCCTTCCTCGCCGCGCGCGTTTCGGCCGACGAGAACGCGTTGCGCGGCCTTGCCGGCGGTGCGGCGGACGAGGAAACGCGCCTGGCCGCGTTGCGCCTGCTCGCCGAATTGCAGGAAACCTATCTCGTCGGGTCACTGCCCAATCTCGCGCGCGAATGCGCCGGGCTGGTGCGGCCCACGCTCGAGCGCTATCAGCGCATCGCGACCAAGGAATTGATCCGCAGCAAGGCGGAAGCCGCGATCATCGCGGGCGATCTGCGCGAGCTCGTGCGCTTGGTCGACGACAAGGTGGGGCTGGAGGCCGATCAACGCGGCTTCGGGGCGGCCAAAACCGAATACGCCAACGCGACCGAAAAACTTTCCAAGGCCGATCTCGTGATGATCGACCGCGCGCGCCAGGCGATCTATCGCGGCCGCGAATCGGCGGCGCTGGCGGCGGGCTCGCTGGCTCTGGCGCTGTTCTTCGTCGTGCTCGCGTTGCATTTGGGTTAGCGTCGCATCATGGCGATCGTTCCGCGCTCCTCGCTTACGAAACTTCTGCCCGCCGCTTGGTCGGGGGCGGCGCTGATCTTCCTCGCCTTGCTGGTGACGCAGCCGACGACGGCGGTCTATTTGTTGATCGCCAGCTTGCCCACCCTCGCCATGCTGATGATGGACGACGACCCCGAACAGCGCGGCGTGTTCGCGGTGGGCTCGCTCAATCTCGCGGGCGCCCTGCCCTTCGTGCTGCTGTCGGTCGTGGGCTATATGCGCTTCACGCCGCTGTGGACCCTGAACGCCTATATGTGGCCGTTCCTGGGCGCGCTGCTCGGCGTCACGCTTTATTACGGCGTGCCGATGCTGGTGCGCTATATGGCGAAGGTCGAAGAAGAGCGCGAAAACCGGCGCCTGGGCGAACGCCAGCAAGCGCTGGTCGAGGAATGGGGCTCCAACGTCGCCTCGGTCCAGCTCGACTTTTCGAACAAGGACGAGATTCGCTAGGCACGGCAACTTGCCTGCCCGAATCCCTTTCGGTAATTTTATCGGCAAGCGTTGCGACGCAGGAAAGGATGCGCGATGAAGTGGGAATTCGCGGCGGTGCTGGGCGTTTACGGCGCCACCTTCGCCTATGCATATTCGCGCTATACCGACCGGCTCGAATTCCACCGGTATCTGGCGAACCATGTGATGCTGTTCGCGCCGCTGAACTTCCTGTTCACGTTCTTCACGCGCGGCAAGCAATCCTCGACCTACCCCGCCCACATCGTGCCGGGGCTCGATCAATTGAAGGCCGCCTATCCGATCATCCGCGCGGAAGCGCAGGCGCTGCGCGACGCGGGCGTGTTCAACCGCGCCCCGGCGAAGGACGAGCCCGGCTACAACACCTTCGAGAAGGGCGGCTGGCGGCTCTATCGCCTCAAATGGTACAGCCCGGAATGCGATCCCACGGCGAAAGCCGCCTGTCCCAAGACCTGCGCGATCGTCGATTCGATTCCCTCGGTCCGTTCGGCGCTGTTCACCGTGCTGCCGCCGGGCGCGCGGCTCGGCCGGCATCACGATCCGGTCGCCTCGTCGCTGCGCTATCACCTCGGCCTGCTGACGCCGAATTCGGAGAAATGCGCGCTGACGCTCGACGGCGTGCCGCATGTGTGGCGCGACGGCGAGGAATTGCTGTTCGACCCGACCTATCTGCACAGCGCGATCAACGAGACCGACGTGGTGCGCATCATCCTGTTCTGCGACGTCGAGAAAACGCAGCTCTGGCGGCCGATCAAGCCGATCGCCGACGCGCTCGATTTCGGCGTGGTCAGCAAGTTCACGGGCGCCGATGCGCAAGGCAAGATCTCGTGGATCTCGGCGGCGTATAAGCCGATCTACAAGCTGCGCGCCTACATCAAGCAGAACGTCAAAAAGCGCAACCGCACCGCCTATAACATCATCAAATACGGCGCCATCGCGCTGGTGCTGGCGGGGCTTTATTACGTGCTTTGAGCGGCACGTTATTCGCATCCATCACGGCGATCTCGCAGAATCGTGCGCCAAAATTTGTGGGCCGCGCGATTGCTGACCTCAACTTCGAATTGACGGGAGCCGACCGATGACGCCGGAGCAAGTCAAACTCGTCCAGGAAAGTTTCAAGCTGGTGGCGCCGATCGCCGATACGGCGGCCGATATTTTTTACGACCGCCTGTTCGCGACCGCGCCGCAGGTCCGCGCCATGTTCCCGCAGGAGATGAAGGACCAGAAGAAGAAGTTGATGCAGATGATCGGCACGGCGGTCACCAATCTGCACCAAGTTGATAAAATCGCGGATGCGGTGGCGAAGCTGGGCGCGCGCCACGTCAAGTACGGCGTGAAAGACGAGCATTACGACATCGTCGGTGCCGCACTTCTGTTCACGTTGAAGCAGGGCCTGGGCGACAAGTTCACGCCGGATACGCAAGCCGCCTGGACCGCAACCTATGGCTTGCTGGCCGGCGTGATGAAGGACGCGGCGAAGAACGGCGGCTAAATCGGCACCGCGACAAGCGTCTCTTTTATCGTCGAGAAATGGTGCCGCAGGAGGGAATTGAACCCCCGACCCGCGCATTACGAATGCGCTGCTCTACCCCTGAGCTACTGCGGCACACCGGGGGCATTTCGAAGCGGCGCGGAACCTACAGGACGCGGGCCCAAGATGCAACTGCCGGGGCCGCCCGCGCTGCCGGGTCCGAAAACCCCTTGTTTTCAGGGCCCTAAAGCGCCCGCGTGAGCCCGCCGTCGCAATCGATCAGTGCCCCCTGCACATAGGCGAATCGGGGCCCGAGGAGGGCCGCGGCCAAATCGGCGATCTCCGCCGGCTGGCCGAAACGCGCAACTTTGAGCTCGGCCAGCGCCTGGGCGCGCGCCGTCGCTTCGTCGATCCCCTTGTCCTTCGCCGCTTGCGCGAGCCTTCCCTTCAAGCGGTCGGTTTCGATCCAGCCCGGATTGAGGCCGTTGACGCGGATCCCGTCGCGCGTGGCAGGTTGCGCGATCGCCTTGGTGAAGTTGAACAGCGCCGCGTTGACCGAACCGCCGATCGTGAAATCGCCCGACGCCGTGCGCCCGCCCGCGCCGATGATGTTGACGATGGCGCCGCGCGTTTCCTTCAACGCCGCCCACGAAGCGCGAACCATACGCACCGTGCCGTGGAACTTGAGCGCGAAGCCGTCGTGAAAATCGGCATCGGTCAGCGTCGCGAAATCGCCGCGCTTGGTGGCGCCGGCATTGTTCACCAGAAAATCGAGCCGCCCGAAGCGCGCGAGCGCGGCCGCCACCGCTTGGGAAGCCGCATCCGCGTCGCGCAGATCGGCGGCGAAAGCGGCGCACGGCGTCGTGCGCGACAACCGGTCGGCATGGGCGCTAAGCAAATCGCCCGAGCGCGCGACCAGCAGCACGTTGACGCCCTCGGCCGCGAGTTTCTCGGCAATCGCCAACCCGATACCGCGCGACGCCCCCGTCACGATCGCCGTTTTGCCCGCCAAGCCCTGATCCATCGCCATTTCCTTCGCCCGAACGCAAGGACGCACGTTATCCGATTTGCGGCGTCGCAAGGAAATGGCATGATTCCGATCATGCGGTTCTGGCTCGCTTTGGGTGCGCTGTACGGCTTCGTCGCGGTCGCGATGGGGGCGATGGGCGCGCATTACCCCGGAATCGACGATGCGGGCAAGGAATGGCTGCGCACCGCGTCGCTCTATCAGGCGATCCACGCGCTGGCGCTGATCGGTATTGCGGCGTTGAGCGAAAAGCGCCTGACCTTCCGCCTGTCCTTCGCGGGCCTCGCTTTCGCCCTGGGCGTGCTGATGTTCTCGGGCGGGCTTTACGCGCGCGCGTTGCTGGGGCTCGATCTCGGCGCGCTCGTGCCCGCCGGCGGCATGGCGTTCCTGGCCGGCTGGCTGCTGCTGTTCCTGTCGGCCTTCGGGCGGCGCTAAACCACCAGCGTATAGAACGCGACGTAGAGAGCGAGTGCCACGATCGCGGCAGCGATCGATGGCATGTTCTGCGGGCGGGGCGCTTCGGGAAATTCATAATTCATGCGGCCGATTGCAGCCGAAAGGTCGCCTTGCGCCAAACGCGATCGATTCACCCGCACACGAAAAAATCTCGTTCGCCCTTGCGCCATCGCCGCCGCCAGGATCGGCGATCCCGACGGAGGTATCGATGCAAGACGAAGTGCTGTTCCATCGCGACGGCAAGATCGCGATCCTGACGCTGAACCGGCCCAAGAAACTCAACGCCATCGACTACGCGACCGCCGACGCGTTGCTCGCCCGGCTCGACGCGATCGAGATCGATCCCGATTTGCACGCGGTCATTCTTACGGGTGCCGGTCAGCGCGCGTTCTCGGCCGGCGGCGACATTCCGCAGTTTTCCGAAAGCGTGCGCGCGGGCGCGTTCCAAGCCGTGCGCGATTTCGTGCGCCGCGGCCAGACGCTGACCGCGCGCATCGAGGCCTTCCCCAAGCCGGTGATCGCGGCGGTGAACGGGCTTGCCTATGGCGGCGGGTGCGAAATCACCGAGGCGGCACACCTCGCCGTCGCTTCGGCGCGCTCGATGTTCGCCAAGCCCGAGATCAAGCTTGGCATGCCGCCGACCTTCGGCGGCACGCAGCGTTTGCCGCGCTTGGCCGGGCGCAAGCGTGCGCTCGAATTGCTGCTGACCGGCGACAGTTTCGACGCCTATCGCGCGCTGGAATTGGGGCTCGTCAATCGCGTCGTCGGGCACGCCGATCTGATGGCGGCGTCGCTGGAGCTTGCGCACAAGATCGTGCGGCATTCGCCCTTGGCCGTGGCGTCGGTGATCGCGGCGACGACGCGCGGGATCAATCTGCCGATCGGCGAAGGCTTGCTGGTGGAAAGCGAGCAATTCGCCAAGATGGTGCCGACGCGCGATTTGCGCGTGGCGCTGGACGCGTGGCTTACGCGTGCGGCACCGGCGGGCGGCGCAGCTTCTTGACCAGCGCCTTCACCCACGCGCGGAACGCGGCGACTTCCGGCCGCGCCATCGCTTCGCGCGTCGAGACGAGCCAATAGGCGGAGCGCGAGCGCCGCGCCGGCCCCAGCACGGGCACGACGCGGCCTTGCGCGATCTCCGCCCCCATCAACGGCAAGCGCCCGATCGCCACACCCGCACCGGCAGCGGCGGCTTCGAACGCCATGATGATCGAATCGACCTTGCGCGCGGGCGGCGTGTCGGGCCCGGCGGGCGGCGCACCCGCCAATTCGCGCCACGACTCCCAATCGTCGCGCGCCGAGACGAGGCGGATCGACGCGTGGCGATCGAGATCGGCGACGCTTCTGATTTCGGCGGCGATCGCGGGTGCGGCGACGGGGACGAGCCATTCGTGGAACAGCAGCGTGGCGGTGAGGTCCGGCCAGTCGCCGCGCCCCAAGCGGATCGCGACGTCGATTCCGTCGCGCGGGAATTCGACCTGGCGCTGGCTGGTGTCGAGCGTGATCTCGATGCCGGGATGCGCTTCGCCGAATTTATCGAGATTGGGGGCGAGCCAGCGCAAGCCGAAAGTCGGCGCCACGCTGACCGTCAGCTTGCCGTTGGCGCGCCGCCCCGGCACGCCGTCGCTCGCCCGCGCGATGATTTCCAGCGCGTCGCGGATCTTGGGCAGATAGTCGCGGCCGCTCTCGGTCAGCGACAAAGCGCCGGGCCCGCGCGCGAACAGCTTGGCGCCCAGCCAATCCTCCAGCGTCTGAATGCCGTGGCTGACGGCGCTGGGCGTCAGCGCCAATTCGGCGGCGGCGTTCTTGAAACTCGCGTGGCGGGCGGCTGCCTCGAACAGACGCAAGGTTTTCAGCGGCGGAAGACGATAGGCCATGGCGCCAGCATAATTCCCGCATTGGGTCCGGAAGATGGATTTCCCTCACCGGAAGGTGAGATTAATTCGCGCGCGGGGCATCGGCCGGCGGCGGCTCGGCGGGTTTGGGCGCGGGGCCCGCCTGATGCAGCACCATCCGCCATTCGCCGCCTTCCCGTATGAAGGCGTTGGTCGCCGCACACCAGCCTTTGCCGCCATCGAGCGATTCCAGGCACACAACCAGCGCGGTTTCGCCCGCGAAAACGACGTCCGGCTCGACCGGCACGCTGGATGGTGCGGGGCCGGACAAAATGCGCCGCCAGCTTTCCATCACCGCGTCGCGGCCCGTCAGGATCGGCCAGCCGGGGTGAATGCAGGCGACCGACGTTGCCTTGGCCCAGATCCGGTCCATCGCCGCGAAATCCCGATCCGTGAAGGCCCGATAGAAGATTTCGTTGGCGAACAGCACGGCTTGGCGCTCGCGGGCTGGATCGAAACGGGGAACTGCCGGACGGGACATATTCGGTCGTCTCATTTTGCGAATCGAGATATTAACAATTTGACTCAAATAGGCGATCTCTGGCCTGATAATACCTGATCTGCTAGGTTCTGGGGATAAGTTGCCGGGGTTTCGGCGCGGCAACCTTGCCGCACCGGGCCCCTTTCGCGTGATTGGTCGAACGGACGGGTTGGACGAACAAGAACGATGGACGGAGCCGTATCGAAATCGTTCTGGGCTCCCCCGACCTTCGCCGAGCGGGGGGCATCGGTGCCGTTCACGACACCGATCATCGTCGGCAGCCGCGTCCGAGGTCATTACGACGAGCTGGAGCTCGTCGTGCCCAACCCTTCCGGCGCGAAGGGCAACTACATTCTGGGGTGGAAGTCTCTGCCGGAAGTGTTCTCGCTCACGGTCCATGATCGGGTTCTGCATCGAGCGCTCGACGAAGCGGGCGCCTCGACGCCCGAAGCCGTGCGCGGCGCCACGATGCGCACCGCCGCGACCGGCTTGGCCGGCCCCGCCGCCGCCAAGCAAGCGAAGGCCCTGCTGAAGGAGCAGGAAGATTTCAAATTGCTGATCCAGTTTTCGCTGCTGTCGGAAACGGTCACGCAATTGTCCGAAGGGCAGCTGCAGATCACGCTCGCCCATGTGCAGAGCGAGACGGGCCGCCAGCAGGCGAAGCTGATTCTGGCGCGCGTCGCGCACAAGGTGAATATCGAGGGCAACGAGCTCTACGCGCGCGTCGAAGCGTGGTCGGATCTGCTCGGTCCCATCGGCACGCCGAAGCTGACGCGCGCACCCCGCCTGCGCCGCATGCGCCAGCGGATCGAGGAATTCGCGAACTCGATCGGCGGCTGGTCGGAAGTCGATAAATCCGAATACGCGCCGCTGGGCGGACTCGCCAGCCTCGTCGCGCGCGAAACCTCGGCACTCGCCGCCGAGACGTTCGCGATCGCCGACGCCTATCTCGAGAAAATCGATAAGACCGTCGCCACGTGGGAGAAGTCGCAGACCGAAATCGGCGACGCGATCGAGCGTATTTCGTGGATGCTCGACGGCTGGGATTTGCTCGTCGCGATGTGGGAAGACGCCGTCGTCAAGGCGCCGCACGAACAACAGGCCGTGGTGCAGGAACTCGCGCGCATTCTGCCGATCATTCCCGAGGAGGAAGTCACCGGCGCGCGGCGCGACAAGATCCGCGACATCGGCGTGCAGCGCCGCAAGCTCGTCAAACCAATGGAGGATTGGGTCACCGGCACGATCGACGCCGATCTGCGCACCCGCCTCGAAAAGTATAAGGCGAAAGCCGCATGACCGACGTAACCAAAGCGTTGGGCGACCTGTCGCAGCGGCTCTCGCAGATTCCGGAGTCCACGCTGATCGAGATCGTGTGGGCGCTGGAAGGCAAGCGCGCCGGCAACCACACCGATCAGACGGCGTTGGGCCTGCTGGGCCAATTCCGTCCGCGTCTGCAACTCGTCCGGCCGAACCGGCGCATGAGCGCCAAGCGCCTGTTCGCCATGCCGTTCGAGGACATGCTGACCAACGCGCCCAAGACGCAGTCGAAGATCATCGGCAAGATCAGCCGCGCCGTCATCGATCCCGCCTGGGACATGATGGTCGACAAGCTGGGCCGCACGGAGATCGAGCAGATCGAAACCGCGATCCGCGCGATGCCCAAGAACCACGCCTCGTGGCTGGAACTGGGCGCGCGCCTGTGGCCGCAATGCGCCAAGGAAATGCGCGACATCGTCACGCGCGCGGAAAAGAACGTTTCCTACCGCGCCGACATCACGCCCAAGCTGGGCGGGCCGGAAATGTATCTCGACTTCCAGGACATCACCGACGTCATGGAAATCGCGGTCGAGGTCCAAGGCATGCGCGAAGCGCTGCCGCCCAAGCCCATCGTGGCGCTGACCGACGACGATATCGAAGCGATCGGCAAAACCGTGATGGCGGTCGACGCGCGCATGCGCCAGCGCGCGCCCGTCCTCGTCTATGCGCTCGTCGCGCGCCTCGACCAGCCGACCGAAATCCTGTCGATCTTCGTGCGCGTCGCCGAAAAGGGCATGGCGGGCTCGACGGGCGAGCTTGCCTCCATCACCACCGAAGTGATGGTGACCGATATGGAACAGCGCTTCGAAGAAGTGCGCCGGTCGATCGCCAGCGGATCGAACGACGGCAAGGTCACGGTGCGCGAGGATCTCGCCAAGGAGATCGAGCACCATCTGAAGGGCATCGCGCAGGGGCGCGAACAATTGAAGGGCCAGTCGGGGGCGGCCGCGTCGCGCCGCCTGGAGCGCGTCAAGATCAAGCTCAAGGACGTCGTCAGCTCGAACATCATCGAGAACGCGAGCAAGGACGTCAGCGCCGTGCTCGCCGATATCGGCCGCCTGGCCGCCAAGGCCGCGGGCGAAGGCGATATCGGGGAGATGCAGCTGGTCGAAGACCGGTTGCTCGCCCTGCAACTCGCGGCGAAATACGCGAGCGAGCTCGGCCTCGACAAGGAATTGAAGGACGAGATCAAGCGCGTCGAAAGCCAGATCGACGGCCATACCGGCCGCCTGTTCGGCGATATCCGCTCGCGCGGCCTGACGGTCGAAAACCGCCAGGACGTGGAAGCCGAGCTTTACTCGAGCGTGCGTATGCTCGAACTCGTCGTCGGCGCCGACAAGGCCGAAAAGACGCTGGTCGAAGGCCTCAACGTCATCGACGAAAACACGCGCGAGCAATAACGCTCAGCGGTTTTTGCCCGGCACCCACAACACGTCGGCAGCGCCGTCGTCGTTCAATTTGCGCGACAGCACGAATAGATGATCCGACAGGCGGTTCGCATAGCGGATCGCGGCGGGGTTGACCTGCTCGCGCGCGGCGAGTGCCACGATCTCGCGCTCCGCCCGGCGCGCGACCGTGCGCGCCAGATGCAACGCCGCCGATGCGGGCGAACCGCCGGGCAACACGAAGGAATTGAGCGCGGCGAGGCTTTCGTTCATCGCGTCGATCTCGCGCTCCAGCCGTTCGACTTGCGCTTCCACGATGCGCAACGGCGGATATTTCGGATCGGGCGTTTCGGGCGTGCATAGATCCGCGCCCAGATCGAACAGATCGTTCTGAATGCGCGCGAGCATCGCGTCGGCTTCGCCTTTCGTATGCAGGCGCGCGAGGCCGACGCAGGCATTCGCCTCGTCCACCGTGCCGAACGCGGCGACGCGCAGCGCATCCTTGGATACGCGACTGCCGTCGCCCAGCGACGTCTCGCCTTTGTCGCCGCCCTTCGTATAGATGCGCGTGAGTTTGACCATTTCCTAGCCCGCGTATTTGCGCAGCAACGCGTAGGTCAGCATCAGCAGCAGCGCCAGCGCCTGCAAGCCGACGCGCCAGCGCATCATTTTATTGCCGTTGCGCCGGTTGAACTCGCCACCTTGCGCCATGCCGCCCATGCCGGTGAACAGCGTGGCCGCGACCGCGAGGCACGCGGCGCCGATCAGATAGGGAAAGACGGCGAGAAGGAACTGCATGATTTCACCGGCGGCGGAATTTGAAATCGCCGCGCGCTTCCGCCAGATCGGCGAACAGCGCGAGCAGCGACTTGAAGGACGGCCCGATCTTGCGCCCGGCTTTGGCCGCGTCGCGCCAGGCGATTTCGAACGGGCCTTCGACGTCGCGCAACAGCGTATCCCACAACGCGTCGAGATTGGGCGAGAAATACGCGGGGAACCCCAGCTCGACGGACAGCGTCGCATAGACCTTGTCCATCGTGTCGTGGCCCGAGGTGAGGATTGCGCGCTTCATTTCGGCACTTCGCGGAAGCTGGAATAGTGATCGATCGTCACATAGATAAGTCGATCGCTGGAAAAGACGAGGCGTTTGGCGTTGCGCCGCCCGCAGGCGAAATCGAGATCGGCTTCCGTCCAGCGCCGTCCGGCGGCCTCCGGCAGGCGCTTTTCGCGATTGAAGAAGCGATCGCCGCCGATCGCCTTGCCGGGTGCCACACGGCACAGATCGCCGCCCGGCCGCCAGCCGAGCTTGGCCGCGTCGTCCTTGTCGAGATAGCGATCCGCCGGCAGGCGCCCGGTCGCGCGGATCGCTTCGACCGTCGCGACGAATCCGTCGACATCGTTGAGCCGCATTTCCCGCGCGAAACCGCGCAAATCCGCGGCCGAGAGCGGGCCTGCGAGCAGCGCCAGCAAGGCGACGAGAAGAACGAAAAACCGTTTCATCGCGTGCTATATAGCGCGCCACCGCCGCTTCGCAACAGACGGACCGCCATGTCCTTTCTCGACCGCATCGCCGAGTGCAACAAACACGATCCCGCCGCTTACCGCCCCTTTTTCGCCGCCGGGCGGCAAGTGGGATCGGTGCGTCACGCCTTGGCCGCGCGCTTGGCGCGGATGCCGGATATTTTCGCGGCCGACGGGAAATGCGTCACGCTGCTTCCCGCCTTCGACACGGTCGAAAAACGTTCGGCCGCGATCGACAACGCCGTACGTGCGCTGGAAGCCGACGGTATCGTGACGGGGCGGCGCAACGAAAACTATCCCGCCTGCCCGGAATGGGGCCGGCCCTATGATTTCGTCATCGAGCGCGCGGCCGCCCCGCATTTCGGCATCCGGTCCTTCGGCGTGCATATGACCGGCTACACGCGCAAAGCGGACGGCATCCATATTTGGGTGGCGCGCCGCGCGCGATTGAAGCCGACCTATCCCGGCATGCTCGACAACACGGTGGCCGGCGGCCAGCCGGTCGGCATGAGGTTGATCGACAACATGGTGAAGGAATGCGGCGAGGAAGGCGGCATTCCGCCCGAACTTGCGCGCAACGTGGTGCCCGTCGGCGCGATCTCCTATTGCATGGATGCGGCCGACGGTTTGAAGCCCGACGTGCAGTTCTGCTTCGATCTGGAATTGCCGCCGGACTTCACCCCGCGCAACACCGACGGCGAGATTGACGAGTTCTTTTTGTGGCATTGGACGCGGGTCGCCGAAACGGTCGAACGCACGCGCGAATTCAAGTTCAACTGCAATCTCGTCCTGATCGATTTTTTCGTGCGCCACGGGCTGATCAGTCCCGAGCATCCCGACTATCTCGCCATCGTCGAAGGCATGCGGCGCTAAAGGTCAAGCCGCGCGCGCAGCGATTCCGGTGTTTCGCCGTTTTCACGCAAACTGCGGATCGCCAGCGCTTGCGTGCGCTTGGCGAGGCGCTCGCCATCGTCGGCGCGGATCAACCGGTGATGACGCCAATCGGGCACGTTCAAATCGAGCAAGGCTTGCAGCAGGCGATGGATATGCGTCGCCGGCAGCAAATCCTCGCCGCGCGTGACCAGCGTGACCCCTTGCAGATGATCGTCGAGCGTGACCGCCAAATGATAGGAGGTGCCGATATCCTTGCGCGCCAGCACCACGTCGCCGTGGCTGGCGGGATCGGCGCGTATCACGCCGCGATCGAGATCGCGCCAGTCGAGCGGTCCCGCCAGCGCCGCCGCCTTCGCCGAATCGAGGCGCAGCGCGAAAGCTTGGCCTTGCGCTTGGCGGCGGGCAATCTCGTCCGCCGCCAGGCCCCGGCAGGTGCCGGGATAGATCGGCTCGATCCCATGCGGGGCCGAAGCGAAGCGCGCGATATCCGCACGCGTACAAAAACACGGATAGATCACGCCCTTCGCCTTCAGCCGATCCAGCGCGGCGGCGTAATCGGCGCGATGCTCGGATTGGCGGCGCACCGGTTCTTCCCAGCGCAGGCCGAGCCAAGCGAGGTCTTCGCGCATCGCCGTTTCGAATTGCGGCTTGCAGCGGACATCGTCGATATCCTCGATCCGCAGCAGGAAACGGCCCTTAACGCGCTGCGCCTGATCCCAGGCGAACAGCGCCGAATAGGCGGAACCCAGATGCAACAAACCGGTCGGCGAGGGTGCGAAACGCGTGACGATCATGGCGGGATCGACACTAACACGCGCCGCTGCACGAGCGTGATTGGCAGGGAATGGACCGTCTGCGTTGGGTTTCCGGCGTGTGCGATCCGCGCGGCGCGGTCCGAAGCCGATAGCGCTACCTATCGGCGAGGGCCGCAACAAAGCGAGCGCCCGCCGGAATCCAACCCGGAGGGCCGCGTTCTTTTTCGCCGCGGGGGTCGTCGAAGGGCTTGCGCGTAGAACCACTACGCGCCACACCCTTCTCCTACCCGCGTCGCAAAATCCCTGCGGCGCAGATGATCCATTCCCTGCCAATCACGCTCCAGGAAAGGCACATGTCGAATATCCAACTCGATGGGCCGCGCATGGGCCCGGCCGCCGGGGGCAAGCCCCGTTCCATCGTCGCGTTGCTGCACGGCCTGGGGTCGGACGGCAACGATCTGATCTCGCTCGCCCCGATTTTCGCGCGCGCCTTGCCGCATACGGCGTTCGTGGCACCCAACGCGCCGTTCAAATGCGACATGGCGCCGTATGGCTGGCAATGGTTCTCGCTGCTCGATCGCAGCCCGGCGAATATTTTGGCGGGCGTGCAGACCGCGGCACCCATCCTGAATGCGTTCATCGATGCCGAACTCGCCAAGGCCGAATTGCCGCCCGCGAAAATCGCGCTGTTGGGCTTCAGCCAAGGCTCGATGATGTCGCTGTTCGTCGCCCCGCGCCGGGCGGCACCCATCGCGGGTGTCGCCGGTTACTCGGGGCGCTTGATCGGCGGCGGCTTGCTGGCCGACGAGATCAAATCGCGCCCGCCGGTGCTGCTGGTGCATGGCGACCAGGACCCGATCGTGCCGTTCGAGTCGATGGCGGCGGCGGAAAAGGCGCTGACGGCGCTGAATGTGCCGGTCGAAACCCTCGCCTGCCCCGGCCTACCGCATTCGATCGACGAGGCGGGCATCGCCAAGGGCCTGGAATTCCTCGCCCGCGTTCTGGCGTGACGCCCCCGCGCCTCGGCTGCGGGGCGGCGATTCTGGACGGCGACGGGCGCATGCTGCTGGCCCGCCGGCTGACGGAACCGGAAGCCGGGTGCTACGGCCTGCTCGGCGGCAAGATCGAGCCGGGCGAAGGCACGCGCGACGCGATTCTGCGCGAAATCGAAGAAGAAATCGGCGTGCGCCTGGATCTGCAAGGTTTCCTGTGCGCGGTCGATCTGATTCTGCCCGGCGGCATCCACTGGGTCTCGGTCGTGGAGCGCGCGCGGATCGCGTCGGGCACGCCCGAAATCCGCGAGCCCGACAAACTCGCCGATCTGGGCTGGTTCGCGCGCGACGCGCTGCCGCAGCCTTTGACCCAAGCCGCCATCGCGGCGGTCAAGGCGCTCGACGGGTGATTTAACGGCGCCGCAATATTCGGCGCCATCCGACATATTGTGTTCGGACCGCGATTCGCCTAACAATTAATGGAGTCTACGACGTTGCTTCCGCCTTGGCGTCTCCGCCGGGATAGCTCCATCGGCGAATCGGCAAGGCGGCCTTCGACCATCCTCGAGGGAGTGATCTTGTCGTGTACGTTTCGGCCGATGCCTGTCCAGCGCTGGTCTTGAACGCCGATTTCCGGCCGCTGTCCTATTATCCGTTGTCGGTGTGGTCCTGGCAGGACGCGGTCAAGGCCGTGTTTCAGGATCGCGTCAATGTCGTGCACGAATACGACCGTGTCGTGCGCTCGCCCACCCATGCGATGCGCCTGCCCTCGGTCATCTCACTGAAGGAATACGTGCCGGCGGCGCGCCGCCCCGCCTTCACGCGGTTCAACGTGTTCCTGCGCGACCGCTTCATTTGCCAATATTGCGGCGACGGGTTCCCGGCGCACGAACTGACTTTCGATCACGTCGTCCCGCGCTCGCGCGGCGGGCGCACGACCTGGGCCAATGTCGTGACCGCGTGCTCCAGCTGCAATCTCGCCAAAGGCAGCCATCTGCCGCATGAGGTGGGCATGTTCCCGCGCCATGCGGCCGAAGCGCCGACCTCGCAGCAATTGCAGGAGAACGGGCGCGCCTTCCCGCCCAATTTCCTGCACGAAAGCTGGCGCGATTTCCTCTACTGGGATTCGGAACTCGAATCCGCCTGACGCGGCCTCAGTCGATCGCGCGCAGACGGGCGCGTTCGCGGCACCGTGCGGCTGCGCGTTGCGCCAACAGGCGCCGGCGGGCGTGCTCGACGCAGACCAGCAAGTCCTCGCGCGTCACCCGATCGCGATCCATCACGGCCAGCATGACCGGATCGCGCAGCATCTCGTCCAAACGCGGCTCGTCGTAGCGAAGGTCCCACATCACAGCCTCCCAAATCGGCTGCAATGGGTATCGCCGCGGATCGTGGCGAAATCCTGGCGACGGATCGTTGATTTCAGGGAAGTCGCGTTACGTTTTGCGACGCGCGTTACGCGATGCGGCGGTTCGGATCGCGCATCAGCGCGTCGATATGGAAGCCCTGAAAGATGCGAATGCCCGAAGCTTGGCCCAATTCCAGCGCCTCGGCGTTCTCGCAGCGCGCCATGATCAGGCGCCCCGGTTCGGCCTGCGCGATTTTCTCGGCAAGCCCCGCCTCGCGCCATTCGGCCGGACGTTCGGTGCGATAGAAGATCTTGATGAAGTCGGCGCCCATTTCGGGACGCGCGAACATCGGCAGCGTGTCGAGCGTGACGCCGTCGAGCAATACGCGATACCCGGCGTTGCGCAGGAATTCGCACGCGGTCAGGTATTCGGCGAAATCCCAGAACACGTCCAAGCGCGGAATTTCGATGATCAGCTGGCTTTTCGGGATGAAATTGGCGATGCGCGTGTCGAATTCGCGGAACGTCGCCGACATGATCGTCTGGACGTTCAAATTCAGCGACACGTTGCCCGATTGGCGGGTGACGAAACCGTCGAACATCGCGCGCAGCACGCGCTGATCCATCGTGCGCGTCAGCTGCTGGAACAGCGGCTTGACCGCGCGCAAATCGTTCTTGGGCGCCACGAGCTGGCGCAGATCGTTCACGCCGACGAAGACTTCGCGGAAGAACGGGCGGATCGGCTCGCCGGGCGCGATCGCGCAAGCGATCTGGCTTTTGAGAAATCCGGTGATATCCGCCTTGCGCAGCAGGTCTTCCAGCTTCGACAGCGACGACGTGGTCAGCGGCTGGCCTTGCGACGAGCCGATCGCCGTGCCGGCCTTCTGCAACAGGCGCTGGCGGCGTTCCTGGAAGGCTTTGTAATCCTCGTAGATCTTCGAAACGATCGCCTCGAAATCGGCGAACGTGTCCTTGAACGCGAACAGCTCGTAGGCTTGCGCGGCTTGCCCTTCCTCGAGGCCCGCGGCCGAGGCATGGGTGCGCAGAATGCCTTTGAGATCGTCCTCGATCGAATCGAGGTGATAGCGGTGGTCGCGGCGGAACAGCAGCACGATGTTGTAGTTGTGCATCGCGTAGACGCCCGCGTCCGAGCCCGCGACGAGCTGCTGCAGCGCCTTGATGATCTGCTGGAAATTCTCGCGCCGGCGGCTGAACCACGCGGGCGAGTTCATCGCGATGATCGCGCCGTAGCGATACTGGATATCGTCGGAGCGCTTGATGCGCTCCAATTCGGTGAGGAGGGTTTCCTCGTCGGTCTGTTCGCCTTTGGGGTCCATCATGGCGTCAGACCCCAGCGCCCGGCATGGCGGACGGATCGATACGCCGCGCCCACGGCAAGCCGCGCACGCCCGACGGAGCCGACGGCTGCTCGCGCCACTTCTTCAGAATGCCGATCGCTTCGGGCGTGCCCATGCGATCGAACAACGCGATGGCGCCGTCGGAGGCGCCTTGCGGCTTGTCGCCTTCCGGCAGCAAGCGGCCTTCGCTGGACGAGGTGCGGCGCACGAGCTGCGCCAGCGCCAGGAAATGCGCGCGTTCCATGCCCAGCGCCCGGCACGCGACGGCGAGGGCGCGCCCATCGGGCTGATAGAGCGAGCGGCGCGCGATCTTGATCGGCAATTCGGCGAAGCGCGCGAAGATCGCTTCGAACAACGACACATGGCCTTGGCGCAGCGTCTTGACCAGGATCGCGGGATCGTTGAGGCGCTCGCTTTGAATCGCGTCGGCCAGATGGTCGGTCGCCGTGCCCCAATCGTAGGATTGGGCGTGATCGGACGCGGCCTGAACGCTCGCTTCCTCGATCGCCCATTCCATCTCGCCGGCCCATTCCACGGCCCAGGCGTCGAAGGGATGGCGTTCGCGAATCTGACGCTTCAAATCGGCGGCGACCCAGCCATAGAGGCGCGCCGCCACGTCGCCCGGCAGGTCTTCGCGCGAAACGAGCGGGCGTTGCAGCCCGTCGCGCTCGCGCGCGAATTCGGCGAGATAGGCGTAGGTCGCTTCCGCGATGCGCGAGGAGCGGTTGTCGAGCAGCTCCTTCATCACGTCGCTGTCGCCGCTGTCGACCAACGCCGCCGCGACCGCTTCGGACACGCCGTCGCGGCTGGCGATCGCCAGGCGATGGGCGGCCCCGCGCTGGCGCACGATCTCGATCAAATCTTCGTCGGCCAATGCCGCACTCATCGTCAGCAGCGGCTTGGCGACGGTGATTTCGTCGTTCGCCAACGCGACGACCAATTCCTTGGGCGCGTCGGCCGTTTCCGCGAGGCGTTCGGCCAAGCGCAGCTTGATATCGACTTCGATGTCGCGCACCAAATGGCGCACGATATCGGCGGCGATTTCATATTCCGCGCGGTCGAGCGCCATCGGCACGTCGGCGAGAATTTCGCCGAGCTCGTTGCCCACGGTCGCACGAGCCGCCCGCTGGCCCGTTTGGGCCACGCGCAGCAG
Organism: Alphaproteobacteria bacterium; assembly: GCA_017308135.1. Taxonomy (NCBI): domain Bacteria; kingdom Pseudomonadati; phylum Pseudomonadota; class Alphaproteobacteria; species Alphaproteobacteria bacterium. The sequence continues at coordinate 687,078 of JAFKFM010000006.1, read as the reverse complement.
GTCGTGGATCTTGCTTTGAATCAGGTCGTCCATGCCGATTTGCGAACCCTACGCCCAACCGCGAGTCGAGGGCAAGGGATAGAGATCAGCCGCAAGACATTGTCAGATAAAACGAATCTCCTACGCGAAGAGGTCACTAGCGAATTCGAAGTTTGCGAGTAATTTGCACTTGCAGTTCCAAAACGGCGATTGTATCTTGCCCGCGCAATTGCAAATCATTCGCAATCAACGAGGCTCGAAGGAAATGACGCTGATGCCCCCCCAGATTTCGCGCCGCGCCCTGCTTGGCACCGCCGCCGGCCTGGCCGCCACCGCTTCGGTGCCGGCCTGGGCGCAGGGTGCCGCGGGCGGCGTGGTGAATCTCTACACCGGCCGTCACTACGACACCGACGAAGCGATCTACACGAATTTCACCAAGGCGACGGGCATCAAGGTCAACCGGATCGAGGGCGAGGCCGACGCGCTGCTCCAGCGCATCCGCACCGAAGGCGCCAATTCCCCGGCCGACGTGTTCGTCACGGTCGATGCGGGCCGCCTGTGGCGCGCCCACGCGGCCGGCGTTCTGCAGCCGGTGAAGTCGGCCGCTTTGGAAGCCGCGATTCCCGCCCATTTCCGCGAGCCGGAAGGCCATTGGTTCGGCCTGTCGAAGCGCGCGCGCGTGTTCATCTACGACAAGGCGAAGTTCAACCCGGCCGACGCGCCGACCTACGAATCGCTCGCCGACCCGAAGCTCAAGGGCAAGGTCGTCATCCGCTCGTCGACCAACGTCTATAACCAGTCGCTAACCGGCGCGATGATCGCCGTCCACGGCGAGGCGAAGACCGAGGAATGGGCGCGCGGCCTGGCCGCCAATCTCGCCCGCCCGCCGCGCGGCGGCGATCGCGACCAGTTCTACGCGGTTGCGGCCGGCGAAGGCGAAATCGCGGTGGTCAACACCTACTACTACGCCAACCTGTTCCGTTCGAACGACGCGAAGGACAAGGATGTGCTGGCCAAGACCGGCATCATCTTCCCGAACCAGCGCGATCGCGGCACGCACGTGAACATCTCGGGTGCGGGTGTGGTCAAGACCGCGCCGAACAAGGCGAACGCGATCCGCTTCCTCGAATATCTCGCCTCGCCCGACGCGCAGACGATCTTCGCCGAAGGCAACAGCGAATATCCGGTCGTGCGCGGCACGAAGCTGGTGGCCGCCCTCCAGCAATTCGGCGAGTTCCGCGAGGATACGCTTTCCGCGGCCACGTTCGGCCAGAACAACGAAGCCGCCCTGCGGCTGACGGACCGCGCCGGCTGGAAGTAAGGTTTCGAGCCCCTTACTTCCCGCTCGCGGCGTCGGGCCGCCGTCCTCCCCCCGCTCCCGGGAATGGACGGCGGCCCGATTACTTTTTGGGGCGCTGGCCTCGATCGCGCGCTAGATTGCGCGCCACCATGAACTACCGACACGCCTTCCACGCCGGCAATTTCGCCGATGTCGTCAAGCATGCGACCTATGCCTGGGTGCTCGCGCGCATGACTGAAAAGCCCAAGCCCTTCGCCGTGCTCGACACCCATGCGGGGCTGGGCGAATACGATCTCGAAGCCGATCAGGCGACGCGCACCGGCGAATGGCGCGACGGCATCGCCAAACTGCGCGACGATCTGGCGGCCGCACCCGAATCGCTCGCCCCCTACGCCGCCGTCCTCGCCGATCTGCCGGCGCGCTGGTATCCGGGCAGTCCGCGCGTGGCGCGCCATTTCCTGCGCGACGGCGATCGCGCGATGCTGTGCGAACTGCATCAAGTCGACGCCGCGACGTTGCAGCGGACCTTTGCCGGCGAAAGCGGAATCGAAATCGTCGCCGACGACGGCTACGCCGCCATCAAATCCAAATTACCGCCGCGCGAACGGCGCGGCGTGGTGCTGATCGATCCGCCGTTCGAATCGACAGACGAGTTCGACAAACTCGCGCGCGGCCTGCGCCATGGCTTGAAGCGTTTCGCGACCGGCGTGTTTCTCGCCTGGTATCCGATCAAGGATCGGGAAGGGCCCGACGCGCTGATCGCGGCCTATGCGACGGGCGAGACGCGCCGCGTGACGCTCGCGGAAATCGAGTGGCCGGCCACGCCCGACGCGAAAGGCTTGCGCGGCTGCGGAATCCTGGCGATCAACGCGCCGTGGCGCTACGAAGAAGCGATGCGCGAGGCTTGGGATTGGTGTGCGGCGCGGTTCAAGCCGGGCGCCAAGGTCGAGATCCGCGTTTTGGCGGGGGAGTGACATGCTGATCGTCCAATTCACCGACACCCATGTGCTGGAGGACGGCAAGCGCGTCTATGGCCGCTTCGACAGCCACGCGATGCTGGCGCGCGCGATCGACGCGATCCTGGCGCTGGAGCCCAAACCCGATCTCGCCTTGCTGACCGGCGACATGGTCGATCGCGGCTCGGCCGAGGAGTATGCGCGCATCAAACCGTTGCTCGACCGGCTCGATATGCCGCTGGCGATCATCCCCGGCAATCACGATGCGCGCGACACGCTGCACGCCGCCTTCGGCAAGACCACGATCATGGGCGAAGGCGAGTTCCTGCATTGGGTGCGCGACGATCTTGGGCCCTTGCGGATCATTGGCCTGGACACGCATGTGCCCGGCAAGGTGAACGGCGAGTTGTGCGAAAAGCGTCTCGCCTGGCTGGAAGCCACCCTGGCGGCGGTACCCGATCGGCCCACGCTGATCGCCACGCATCACCCGCCCTTCGACACCGCGATCGGCCATGTCGAAGCATGGCCCTTCGCGGGTGCGGCGGCGTTCGAGAAGATCGTCGCGAAGAACAAGCAGATCGTGCGCATCGTGTCGGGCCATCTGCATCGCCAGATGATCGCCCCGTTCGGCGGCACGATCGCCAGCGTGTGCCCGTCGACCGCGCATCAATTCGCGCTGGATTGGCGGAAGAAAGCGCCCGCGATGTGGACCGACGAGGCGCCCGGCTTCCAGCTGCATCTATGGGACGGCGCGAAGCTGATCACCTCGACCCGCGCCGTCGGGCCGTTCGAAGCGGTCGCGCTTTAATCAAAAACGAAAAGGGCGCGACGGCCTTCGCCGTCGCGCCCCTTCTTTCTCCGCGGGTACGGAACTTATTCGCCCGGCGCGGGGCCGACCGGGCCGGTGAGTTCCACCGTCACGGCTTCGGGGCCCTTGCGGGCGGTCACGACCTTCATACGCACCGGCTGACCGGGCGCCAGATTCTGAAGACCGGCGTTGCGCAGCACGGTGATGTGGACGAACACGTCCTTGCCGCCGCCATTGGGCTGGACGAAGCCATAGCCCTTGAGGCCGGAGAACCACTTCACCACGCCGTCCATGTCTTCGGCGTTTTCGAGATTCACGGGCGGCTGATAAGCGGGCGCGCCGCCAAAGCCACCGCCGCCACCGCCGTAACCGCCGCGATCACCACGATCGCCGCCGTAACCGCCGCCGCCACCGTAGCCGCCGCGATCACCGCCGTAACCGCCGCCGCCGCCATAGCCACCGCGGTCGCCACGATCGCCGAAGCCGCCCTGACGCGGACGCGGCGCGGGTGCCCGCGACGTCGAATTATCGACTTCCAGCACGCGAAGGACCTGACGGCCCTTGGGGCTCTGACCGATCTCCACCGTCACAGCCGCACCTTCGCCGACCGATTCGTAACCGGCCTGCTTCAATGCGGAGAGATGGAGGAAGGCTTCCGGCGAACCGTCGCCGGGCGTCACGAACCCGAAACCCTTGGCGGTGTTGAACCACTTCACCGTGGCCCGCATCGTCCCGTCACCCGAAGGCATATCCATCGTCCTCAGTGTTGCGTCGTCGGGCGTTGACCGGCACGACGTCTTCGTTTCCCTGTCCGCGCGCTGCGATTGCTGTTCCCGTGCGCCCTTCGCAATCACGTGCGCGTTTGCGACGTATCAGTGTCTTTCTTTTCGAAGACGATCCTGTTCCGCCATCGTTGAATTTAGCAGCGCCCGGGAAAACCGCAAAGGGGGGAAAAACCGCCTTGGCTTGTAGCGAAGCTAAATTGGACATGGTTGCCGGCGCCGTCGCGGGATTCACAAGACGCCGTGGGGATATCATATATCGCGGTGTCGCCGGGCCGGACGAACACCAGGGAATGTGTCGGCGCCGGGTGCGGGACCGTCGCAAGAACCGGCTTGCCGCATGTTTGAGCAGCCGGCATCACGCGCCCGGCGCCCCCGATCGGCCGCCGGACGGCGGATTTATTTGCGGATCGTTTCGTAGACGAGTTCGGCCGCCGCGAGATCTTCGAGCGCGGTGCCGACCGATTTGAACAGCGTGATCTGGTTATGGAAGGATCGCCCCGCCGCACGGCCTTGCGCCAACTCGGCCAATTCGCCGGCGATCTGTTTTTCGTCGAGCGCGCCGTTCGCCAAAGGCTGGACGATATCGCCCGCCTCTTTCATCGCCCCGGCATAGGTATCGACATAGACGCGCGCGCGCGTCACGGCTTCGTCGTCGGCCTCGCGCATTTGCGGCGTGAAGCCGCCGACGAGATCGAGATGCTGGCCTTGCCGCAGCCATGCGCCGCGCACCAGCGGTTCCTTCGCCAGCGTGGCGCAGGAGATCGTGTCGGCCCAAGCAACGCCGTCTTCCAGCGAACGCACCGCGCGCGCTTTCAACCGGCGGCCGTCGAAATTCTTGGCCAGGCGTTCGGCCTTGGCGAAGTCGCGGCCCCAGACGACAAGCTCGGTGATCGGCCGCACGCTGGCATGGGCGAGGATCAAATGCGGGGCGAGCGCGCCCGTGCCCACCATCAGCAATTTCGACGCGTCGGGACGCGAGAGATATTTGGCCGCGAGCGCCGAGGCGGCGGCGGTGCGCTTCAGCGTCAGCATCGAACCGTCGATGACCGCGAGTGGGCGCCCATCGCGCGCCGAGATCAGCACATAACTCCCCATGACCGAGGGCAAGCCGCGCTCGCCGTTCGACGGGAACACGGTGACGATCTTGATGCCGGCATAGCGCCCCGGCTGCCAAGCGGGCATCAGCAGCAGCGTCGCATCGGCGGCACCCGGCACTTCCATCGCGTGGTGATGGCGCACGGGTACGACCGCGCCGCGCCGGAACGCGTTGCGCAACGCTTCGACCAACGGCGCGACTTCCAGGATGTTCTCGACCTGGCTCGCCCCGACGATCAAGGGACCGCCCGTCCCGTCCCGCATCCGATTGCTCCGCTGCGATTGAATCCGCTCAGGCCGAAATATAGCAATCTCCGCGCCGCATGCACGGATGGCATGTCGCTTGCTGGCAAGTGCGGTCCAACGGAGTGACCGAATGCCCGCCCAGACCGATATCGAAGGACTTCCCGCCCTCGAAGCGCGAATCGCGCGCGATCTCGACATCGTCGCCTATCCCAAGCGCGATTGGGTCGCGCCCGTTCTCGCCCCCGACGGCAAGGTCGCGTTGGATTGCGCCATCGTCGGCGCGGGGCAATACGGACTCGCCCTCGCCTTCGGCTTGAAGCGCGAAGGGGTCGCGCGCATCGCCTGCTTCGATCGCGCCGAGGAAGGCTTCGAAGGCCCGTGGATGAGCTTCGCGCGCATGTCGATGCTGCGCACGCCCAAGGATCTGACCGGGCCCGAGTTCGGCATTCCATCGCTGGGCGTGCGGTCCTGGTACGAGGCGAAATACGGCGCAGCGGCATGGGACGCGCTGTTCCGCATCCCGCGCCCGACCTGGATGGAATATTTGCGCTGGTATCGCCACGTGACCGGCGCGGTCGTCCATAACCGCCACGACTGCACGCGCATCGAGCCACTGGGCGACACGCTGTTCAAGCTGACCTTCGCCACGCCCGACGGCGACAAGGTGTTCTATGCCTCGACCGTCGTGATGGCGATGGGCGCCGAAGGTTCGGGCGGGCGCACGATCCCCGATTTCATCCGCACCGCATTGCCCGCGTCGCTTTACGCCCACACCAACGATGCGATCGACTTCGCGACGTTGAAGGGCAAACGCATCGGTATTCTGGGGGCCGGCGCGTCCGCTTTCGACAACGCCACCGCCGCACTCGAAGCGGGGGCGGCGAGTGCGGATCTGTGTTTCCGACGCGCGCAATTGCCCCGGCAGAATCCGCGCCGCTGGATGGAGTATCCGGGCTTCCTATCCCATTTCGCGGCCCTGCCCGACGCGCAACGCTGGGCCTATATGCGAAGGCTTTACGCCATCGGCCAGCCGCCGCCCAAGCCGACCTATGATCGCGCGATGGCGCAGGCCGGTTTCAAGCTGTGCCCGTCCACACCGTGGGACAAGGTCGAAAGCCCCGACGGCAAGACGATCGTGGTGACGAGCGGCGCGCAAAAACGCGAATACGATTTCGCGATCGTCGCGACGGGGCTTTACGTCGATATCGCCCAGCGGCCCGAATACGCCGCGCTCCGCGAACACGCGGCGTTGTGGAAGGATCGCTACGCCCCGCCGCCCGATATGGCGGATGCGCGCCTCGGGAACTTCCTATATCTCGGCCCGAACGGCGAGATGCTGGAGAAAACGCCTGGGGCCGCCCCCTATCTCAAGCGCATCTTCAACATCACCCGCGCGTCGGTGATGAGCCTCGGCCCCGTCTCGGCATCGAACAGCGGAATGAAATACATCGCGCCGCGCATCGTGGCGGGTGTCACGCGAACCTTGTTCCTCGACCAAGCGGAAGCGGCGTATCGTCAGTTCCTGAACGGCGATCACGACGAGATTCCGAATGGCGTTTGAAAAACTGACGAGCCACGGCCGCTATCCCTACTCCGCCTTGGTCGACCGGCCCGATTGGTCGTGGCCCGGTGGCAAGCGTTTGGCGGTCTATGTGGCACTCAATGTCGAAGTCTTTCCGTTCGGCGAGGGCATGGGGCCGGAGTTGGCCCCCAAGCAGCCCGAGCCGGACGTGCAGAACTTCGCCTGGCGCGATTATGGCAATCGCGTGGGCATCTGGAACGTGCTCGACGCGCTCGACGGATTTCCGATCAGCGCGTTGATGAACACCGCCACTTACGACGAAGCGCCCGCGATTCCGAAAGCCTTGCGCGCCTGCAAGGCGGAGATCGTCGGCCATGGCCGCACGAATGCGGAGCGCCAATCGTCGATGGACGAAGCGGGCGAAGCCGCGTTGCTCGCCGCATGCCGCGAACGCATCGCCGCCGAGGAAGGCGCGCCGCCGCAAGGCTGGATGGGGCCGTGGGTTTCGGAAACGCGCGTCACACCCGACCTACTGGCCGAAGCGGGCTATCGCTACACGATGGATTGGCCCGCCGACGACCAGCCGCATTTCCTCGCCACGCGCAGCGGCAAAAAACTGCTGTCGATCCCCTATGCGCGCCACACCAACGATCTGCCGTGCCTGATGGGGGCGAAATGGCCGCCCGCCGTGTGGGCCGATGCGGTGATCGATATGTTCGACGAAATGCGACGTCTGTCGGCCCAGCGCCCGCTGGTGTTCAATTTGTCGCTCCACCCTTATCTGGTGGGCGTGCCGTTTCGCTTGCTGCATTTGCGCCGCGTGCTGGCGCATATCGCCCAGCATCGCGACGCGATTTGGCTGGCGCGTACCGGCGAGATCGCGCGCCACGCGCTGTCGCTGCCGGATGGAACGATCGTTTAGAAGGGCGAGCCGGGCGGCAGGGGAATCGGCGGTTGCGGCGTTTCGCTCGTCACACCGGCTTGCCGTGCCTTCAATTCCCGAAGCTCGATGTCGAGCGTGGCGGCTTTGCGCGCCATTTCGCGCGCACGCTTGCGGGACGCCCCGCCCGCCAGCCACGCGACAACCGCCCCGAACAGGAAACCGATATAGAGGGCGCCCACCAGCGCCACGAAGACCGGCATTTGCGTTTGCGGCCCGAGCGGCCACAGATCGACGGTCAACTCGCCGCGATTATTGAGCGCGAATAACCCCGCGAGCGCCGCGAGCGTTCCCGCCAAAATCCAATAGAGCGTGCGCAAGGGGTGCCGCCCCGCCCGATCAGGCGGCCGGCTTGGGCTGTTCGTTCAGCTTTTCGCGCAATTCCTTACCCGTCTTGAAGAACGGGATATGCTTTTCCGAAACCTCGACCGAGGTGCCGGTGCGCGGATTGCGGCCGGTGCGCGAGCCGCGACGCTTGACCGAGAACGCGCCGAAACCGCGTAGTTCCACGCGATGGCCGCGGGCCAAAGCGGCGGCGACTTCATCGAACACGGTCGAGACGATACGCTCGACATCGCGCTGATAAAGGTGCGGGTTGAGCTCGGCCAGGCGCAAAATCAGCTCGGATTTGGTCATCGCCCCAACACCCTGTTGAAATCGCTAACGAATACGTAATTCAGGGTGCCAGACCGCCACCAGCCCGTCAAGCGTAAGCCGTTCGGGAAGATAGGTTTTTCCGAAAATGGCCCGAATCGCCCCCTTGGCGGCCCCGCCGAACCATTCATCCTCGCGCGAAACCCGGATTTCCCGGGACGGCAGATCGGCCGAAACGCCTTTTTCGTCGAGCCAGGCGCGGGCCTCGGCCAGGCCCCCGATCCCGTCGATCAAGCCGTTGGCGGCGGCCTGCCGGCCGGTGAAAACCCGTCCATCGGCCAGTTCCTTGGCCTTTTCGGCGTCGAAACCGCGCCGTTCGGCGACCATGCCGACGAACATCGCGTACATGTCGTCGACCAGACCTTGGGTCGCGCGGCGGCCGTCGTCGGTCAATTTCTCGAAGGGCGACGGCACGGCCTTCAAGGGGGCGGATTTGATCGCCTCGGCCGATACGCCCAGCTTGTCGAGGAGCCCCGTCACGTCGGTCGTTTGCAAAATCACACCGATCGAGCCGGTGATCGTGCCTTCGCGCGCGTAAATCCGATCGGCGGCGATCGCGACCATATAGCCGCCCGACGCCGCCATCTCGCCCATCACGGCGACGACCGGCTTATCGGCCGCGACTTTGCGGATCGCGTGATAGAGGCTTTCGCCGCCCACGACCGTGCCGCCGGGGCTGTCGATCCGCAACACCAGCGCCTTGGCCTGGTCGCGCGCCATCACATCCTCGACCGCGTCGAGCAGATCCTGGTCCTGCACGATCATGCCCGCGACGCGCAACTCGGCGACATAGGGGCTGAACTCGCGCACCAGATCGCTGCGCCCGACCGCGACGCCGACGACGCCGAGGCCGAAAACGACGGCGGCCGCGCGCCACAACGAACGCGAGCGGCGCAAACGCCGGCGATCGACGATCAATTCGGGGTCGGTCATCGAATCCTCTACGCGCCCAAACTCAGCGCATCAGGCTCCACTCGGAATCCTGCGGGAAATGGCGCGCGACGAAACGATAGGTCGTGCGGACCAGCTTGTCGATGCGCCCGTCGCGTTCCATCGGCATGCTTTTCCACGCCGGCAAAATATCGTCCCACAGCATGAAACGCTGATGCAGCTCGTCGCGCTTTTCGCGGATATAGGAGATCACTTCGGGCAAGCGCTTCAGCACGTTGAAGACTTCGCCCGTGTTCGCGTCGACCTGCAGCAGAATGCCGGAGATATCGTCGACCGGCTTCTTCATCAGAATACGGATACGGCCGATTTCTTCCTGCACGCCGCGCTCGCGCTTGTAGATGTTGTGCAGGATGTTGAAGCCCGTATAGACCTTTTGAATATCGGTGAAACGCTCGCGCAGCGCTTCGATATAGGCGCTTTCCTTGGCGAGCTGTTCGATCTTGTCGACAACCTGATTCTTGTTGGCGCGGCCCAAGCCCAATTTCTCGGCCAGCAGCTCGAACGCTTCCTGGACCTTCTTCTTGGTCTCCGGGTTGTTCGCGATGGATTCGAGCTGGTGCGCGTCGCCGAATTCGACCGGCTTGCCGTTGATCCACGAAAGGATCGAGACCGAGATGCGCGCATTGGCGCGCGCGACGTGATGCGGCTCCACGCGCCACGACGCCGTGCCGTCGAGAATTTCGGCGGGGATCGAATCGCCCGGCTCGATCCGGCGCACGTACTTCATCGACTTCTGGACGACCTCGAGGAGCTTGGCGTCCTCGCTGTCCTTGTCGATCTTGAACTGGATCAGCACCGCGTCGAGCGGCAACGCGGCCATGATGTCGCCCAGCGGCACATGCAGGCACACCGTGTCGCCATCCTTGCCGAATCCGAAATACGCCCCCTTCACCTGGAAGACGGCATGATCGAAGGCGAATTGCTTGCTCTTATCCGCTTTTTTCGGTGGCGGAAGTTCGGCAGGCGGTTCGTTCTTGGTGGCGGCGTCGGACATTCGGTTCGGCTGGTTGCCGTGCGCTTCGCGAATCAGGTTTCCCGGGCCGGAACGGGGGGCTTCGGGCCGATGGCGTTAACTCGCAGGACTCATTCGGGTAGTCAATAGCCCTGGGTTCGATCGACCAGATTCCGGAGCGGCTTACCCGCCAAATAGGACCGGATATTGTCCACGATCTGCGGGGCGGCCGTTTCGGCGTTGGTCAGGCTGGCGATATGGGGCGTTATTTCGACCTTTTCATGCGTCCAAAACGCATGGCCGGGCGGCAGCGGCTCCGGGCTGGTCACGTCGAGCAGCGCGTAATTCAGGTGCCCGGAATCGAGCGCTGCGACCAAATCCGCGTCCACGACATGACCGCCACGCGCGATATTGATGACCGCACTTCCTTTGGGCATCGCCGCGAATGCCCGCGCATTCAGCAATCCGCGCGTCGCCGCCGTCAGCGGCAGAACGCAGATCAGAATGTCGCAGCGCTGCAGGAACGGGATCCAGCCCGCTTCCCCGGCATACATGCGTAAACCTTCGGGGCCGCGTCCCGTGCGCGACCAGCCGGCGACGTCGAAGCCCAAGCCTTTGACCGCCTGCGCGACGGCACCGCCGATCTCGCCCGTCCCCGCCACGCCCACGCGGCAGGCCGATGTGACCGGCGCGGGCAGCGGCTTCCACCGCCCTTCGCGCTGGTATGCGGCATAAGCGCGCATTTGCCGGTGATGGCGCAGCACGCCATACAGCGCGTATTCGATCATGCCCGCGGTCAGCGTGGGATCGGTCAAGCGCACGAACGGGATATGCGCCGGGAATTCCGGATCGCCGACCAAATGGTCGATACCGGCCCCCAGCGACGCGACGAGCTTCAAATTCGGATAGCGCTTCAATTCGCCCGGCGGATATTTCCACACGGCGGCGAATTCGATCGCTTCGGGATCGGGCACGTCGGGCCATCGCACGAACTCAAGCTCGGGCGCCAAACGCTTCAGCACCGGCCGCCAGATTTCCGCGCGGTCGGATTCCGACAGGAACAGCAGCTTCACGTGCGCATCCCAGCACCCTCGACGACCTTGTGTTCGAACGCGGCCGCCATCAGCGCCTTGGTATAGGGCGCTTGGGGTGAATCGAAGATCTGCGCGGCGGGCCCGTGTTCGACCGCCTTGCCGTCCTTCATCACCAGCACGTCGTCCGCCAAGGCGCGCACGACCTTCAGATCGTGGCTGATGAACACGTAAGCGAGGCCATGCTTGGCCTGAAGTTCACGCAGCAGATCGACGATCTGTGCCTGCACCGACATATCCAGCGCCGAGGTCGGCTCGTCGAGCACGACGAGCTTGGGCTTCAGCACCAAGGCGCGCGCGATCGCGATGCGCTGACGCTGCCCGCCCGAGAACTCGTGCGGATAACGATGGCGCGTCGTGGGATCGAGGCGGACTTCGGTGAGTGCCGCGACGACGCGCGCATCGCGCTCGGCGTCGCTCAAACCCGGCTCGTGAATCGCCAAGCCTTCGGCGACGATCTCCGCCACCGACATGCGCGGGGATAGCGACCCGTAAGGGTCTTGGAAAACGATCTGCATTTCCTTGCGCAAGGGCCGCAGATCGCCCCCGCGCAAGGCCACGATATCGCGTCCGTCGAATTCGATGGCGCCTTCGGCACGTTCCAACCGCAGCAATGCCAGGCCCAGCGTCGTCTTGCCCGAGCCGGACTCGCCAACCACGCCCAGCGTATGCCCCGCCTTCAAATTCACGTCGATCCCGTCGACCGCCTTCACATGGCCGATCGTGCGGCGGAACACGCCCGCTTTGATCGGGAACCACACCTTGATGTCGCCGCCGCGCAGGACCGTGCGCGCTTTGGCGTCGCGCGGCCCCGCCTTGCCCTTGGGCTCGGCGGCCAAAAGATGGCGCGTATAGTCGTGCTGCGGCTGCCCGAACACCTCGGCCACCGGGCCCGCTTCGACGATGCGGCCCTTGTTCATCACCGCTACGCGATGCGCCAAGCGGCGCACCACGCCCAGATCATGGGTGATGAACAGGATCGCCATGCCGAGTTTTTCCTGAAGCTCCTTGAGGAGTTTCAGCAACTGCGCCTGGATCGTCACGTCGACGGCGGTCGTCGGCTCGTCCGCGATCAGAATGTCGGGTTCGTTGGCGAGCGCCATCGCGATCATCACGCGCTGGCGCTGCCCGCCCGACAATTGATGCGGATAGGCGTCGAGGCGCTGTTTGGCTTGCGCGCCCAAGCCGACGAGTTCCAGCAACTCGACGATGCGCGCGCGCGCCGCCTCGCGGCTCAAACCCTTATGGATCGTCAGCGCTTCGCCGATCTGCTTCTCGATCGTGTGGAGCGGATTGAGCGAGGTCATCGGCTCCTGGAAGATCATCGCGATGCGATTGCCGCGCACTTCGCGCAAGCGCCCTTCGCCCGCCCCCAGCAATTCCTCGCCGCGATATTCGATCTTGCCCGACGGATGCGAGGCGAGCGGATAGGGCAGCAATTGCAGCACCGACAAGGCGGTGACCGACTTGCCCGAGCCCGACTCGCCCACAAGTGCGAGCGTTTCGCCGCGATGCAGATCGAACGACACGCGATCGACGGCGGTGAATTTCGCCGACCGGCCCATCTCGAACTGGACCGATAGATCGCTGACGCGCAGCAAGGTTTCGCCGATGCTCATCGAAATGTCTTTCGCGGGTCGAAGGCGTCGCGCACCGCTTCGCCGATGAAGATCAGCAGCGACAGCATGATGCCTAGTGTAAAGAACGCGGTGAGGCCGAGCCAAGGGGCATTGAGATTCGCCTTGCCCTGGGCCAGCAATTCGCCCAGCGACGGCGAGCCGGGCGGCAGGCCGAAGCCGAGGAAATCGAGCGAGGTCAGCGCCACGACCGAGCCCGACAGAATGAAGGGCATGAAGGTCAGCGTGGCCACCATCGCGTTGGGCAGAACGTGGCGGAACATCACGCTCGCGTCCGACGCGCCCAGCGCCTTGGCCGCGCGGACGTAATCGAAATTCCGCGCGCGCAGGAATTCCGCGCGTACCACGCCGACCAAGCCCATCCATTGGAACAGCAGCAGCAGGCCCAGCAGCCACCAGAAATTCGGCTCCACGAAGGCGGCCAGGATGATCAGCATATAAAGCTGCGGCAGGCCGTCCCAGATTTCGATGAAACGCTGGAACAGGAGATCGACCCAGCCGCCGTAATAGCCTTGCACGGCCCCAGCCGCGACGCCGACGATCGACGACAGGATCGTCAGCGTCAAACCGAACAGCACCGAAATGCGGAAGCCGTAGATCAGGCGCGCGACCACGTCGCGGCCCTGATCGTCGGTACCCAGCCAATTTTCCGCCGAAGGCGGTGCCGGCGCGGGGACCGGCAGATTGCGGTTGATCGTCTGATACGAAAACCGCACCGGCGGCCAAATCATAAAGCCGCCCTTCTCCGCGATCAGGCGCACGACTTCGGGATCACGATAATCGGCTTCGGTTTCGAAATCGCCGCCGAATTCGGTTTCGGGATAGGCGACGAAAATCGGCATATGCGGCTTGCCGTCATACATCACGAAGATCGGCTTATCGTTCGCGATCACTTCGGCGAACAGCGTTACGACGAACAACGCCGCGAAGATCCAGAACGACCACCAGCCCCGCCGGTTCGCCTTGAAATTGGCGAAGCGGCGGCGATTGAGCGGCGACAGGCGATCTTGGAAAGCCATTAGCCGCGCCGGTCGAAATCGATGCGCGGATCGACGAGCGTGTAGGCGATATCCGACACGATCTTCATCAGCAATCCGAGCAGGGTGAAGAAATAGAGCGTCGCGAACATCAGCGGATAGTCGCGATTGACCGCCGCTTCGAAGCCGAGCAGGCCCAAACCGTCGAGGCTGAAGATGATCTCGATCAGCAGCGAGCCCGTGAAAAAGATCGAGACGAACGCGCCGGGGAACCCGGCGATGACGATCAGCATCGCGTTGCGGAACACATGGCCGTAAAGCACGCGATGCTCGGTCAAGCCCTTGGCGCGCGCGGTCACGACATATTGCTTGCCGATTTCGTCGAGGAACGAATTCTTGGTGAGCATGGTCAGGCCGGCGAAGCCGCCGATCACCATGGCGAGCACCGGCAGCGTCATGTGCCAGATATAGTCGAGCGCGAGGGCGGGCCAGGACAGCGTGCGCCAATTATCCGACAGGATGCCGCGCAGCGGAAACCAGTCGAAGAACCGCCCACCGGAGAACAGCACGATCAGCAGCACCGCGAACAGGAAGCTGGGGATCGCATAGCCGACGATGACGACGCCCGACGTCCAGATGTCGAAGCGCGAGCCGTCCTTCACCGCTTTGCGTATGCCCAGCGGAATCGACACGAGATAGACGATCAACGTGGTCCACAGGCCCAGCGAGATCGACACCGGCATTTTCTCCAAGACCAGATCGATGACCGGTCTGTCTTTGAAGAAAGATCGGCCGAAATCGAAGGTCAGGAATTTCGTCATCATCGTGACGAAGCGCTCGAGCGGCGGCTTGTCGAAGCCGAATTCGCGTTCGAGCTGCGCGATCAAGGCGGGATCGATGCCTTGCGCGCCGCGATACTGGCTCGTCGAGCCGCTCGAGCGCGTTTGGCGCTGCGCTTCCGTGCCGCCCGTGCCCGAAATGCGCTGCGTGGCGTCGGTCGACAGGCCGCGCATCTCGGCGATGATCACGTCGATCGGTCCGCCGGGGGCCGCTTGAATGATCGCGAAATTGACGATCATGATACCCAGCAGCGTGGGCACGATCAGCAGCAAGCGGCGGATCAGATACGCGGCCATGTCGGTGGTTTATCGCCCGCGCTTGGCGCGCAACGCCGCTTCGCGCTGCGGATCGACCCACCAGCTGGTCCAATCGAACCCGGCGCGCGCGGTCGTCGCGGGCCAGCCGAACTTGTCCCACGCGGCGACGCGATCGACGTTCGAATACCAGTTGGGCACCATCCAATAGCCCCACTGCAAAACGCGATCGAGCGCGCGCACGCGCTGGACCAGCGCATCGCGATCGGGGGCCGAAATCACCAGCTCGACCAATTCGTCGATCACCGGATCCTTGATGCCGATGATGTTGCGCGACGCTTTTTCGTCGGCCTTGGCCGAATTCCAATAATCGCGCTGCTCGTTGCCCGGCGATTCCGACTGGCCGAAGGTCGACAGCATCATGTCGAAATCGAAATCGTCGACGCGGTTTTGATATTGCGCGACATCGACCGGGCGGATGCGCGCGGAAATGCCGAGCTTCTCCAGATTCTGGATGAAGGGCGCGATGATGCGTTCGAACGCCGCCTGGCCTTGCGGCAGCAGGAATTCGAAGCTCATCGGCTGGCCTTGCGCGTTGACGAGCTTGCCGCCCTGCACGCGCCAACCCGCTTCGCGCAAAATCCGCGCGGCCTCGCGCAGGCCGCCGCGGTTTTCCGGCGTGCCGTCGGATTTGGGCGGGTTGTATTCGGTCGTGAAGACTTCCGGCGGCAGCTTGTCCTTGAAGCGCGTCAGGATCGCCAATTCCTCGCCCTGCGGCAGGCCCTTCGCCGCGAGTTCCGAATTGTCGAAATAGGAGCGCGTGCGCGTATAGGCGTCGAAGAACAGGTTCTTGTTCGACCATTCGAAATCGAACGCGTAGGCGAGCGCTTGGCGCACGCGCCGGTCGTTGAAGGGCGCGCGGCGCGTGTTGAACACGAAGCCTTGCATGCCCGACACGCGCGTTTCGGCGATTTCGTGCTTGCGGATCAGACCGGCGCGCAGCGCGTCGGTTTCGTAGGCCTGGGCCCAGAAGCGCGCGGTGTTCTCCTGGCGAAGATCGTAACCGCCGGCGAGGAACGCTTCGAGCGCCACTTGCGCGTCGCGATACCAGTCGTAGCGGATCGTGCCGAAATTATAGCGGCCGCGATTGACCGCGACGTCGCGCGCCCAATGATTCTCGACCCGGCGCAAAGTGACCTGGCGCCCCATCTCGAAATTGTCGATGCGATAGGGGCCCGAGCCCAGCGGCGCTTCGGTCAGCGGGCGATCGAATTCGCGGCCTTCCCACCATTTGCGCGACAGCACGGGAATCTGCCCGACGATCAACGCCAATTCGCGGTTCTGCGCGTTGCGGAACACGAAGCGCACTTTGCGTGGGCCGGTTTTCTCGACCTTCGCCACATCGCCGTAATAGGCGCGGAAGAACGGCCGGCCTTTGTCGCGCAAGGTCTGGAACGACCAGATCACGTCCTCGGGCTCGATCGGCGAGCCGTCGTGGAATTTCGCTTCTTCGCGCAATTCGAACTCGACCCAGGACCGGTCCGCGGGCGTTTCGACCGTGCGGCAGACCAGGCAGTATTCGGTGAACGGCTCGTCGTCGGACGCGACCATCAGCGTTTCGACCGTCAACGCGACAAGGCCCGTCGCCGTGCCCCTTATGATCCAGGGGTTGAAGCTGTCGAACGTGCCCAGCGTGTGGAACTTCACCTCGCCGCCCTTGGGCGCGTCGGAATTCACATGCTGGAAATTCCGGAAATCGGCCGGGTACTTGATGTCGCCATGCATGGCGATCGCGTGGCGCGGGCCCGTACCCGGACTCAGTTCCTGGGCGGCGAGCGGGGCGCTGAGCAGCGTCGTCGTCAGAAAGGCGGCGGCGGCAAGGTGGCGCATCGCGGGTCTACTCCCTCGAAGATCGAGGGAGTATGCGTCACGAGAAGCGGAAAAAAAGCCTTTTCTTTCGCGTATTTCAGGCTTTGAGCGCGCCCACGGCCGCCGCCGCCATGCGCGCATCGCCGGCCGCGATCACATAGCCGGGCGAGTCGGTCGTCAAAGCCTTGCCCTGCCAATCGTGGATCACCCCGCCCGCCCCTTCGACCACCGGCACCAAAGCCGTGAAATCGTAGATGCCGAGCCCCGCTTCGACGACGAGATCCACGCCGCCGCGCGCCAGCAAACCATAGGCGTAGCAATCGCAAACCGGCAACGGCCGCTTCACGCGCTGGCGCAGCCGATCGAAGGCCGGGAAATTCGTGTCGCCCGACACCGGCACGGCCGAATAGAGCGAAGCGAGTTTGAGATCGGGACAGGCGCGGGTTTTGACTTCGCGCGTGCCCTTGGCGTCGGTGAAGCGCGTGGCTTGGCCCGTGGCGCCGATCCAGCGTTCGCCCAAAGCCGGGCAATCGATCACGCCCAGCGCGGGCTTGCCGTCGATGGCAAGGCCGATCAACGTGCCGAACAATGGATTGCCGCTGATGAAGGCCTTGGTGCCGTCGATGGGATCGAGCACCCAGACGCGCTTGGCATCCGTCCGCTCGCGCCCGAATTCCTCGCCCAGAATCCCGTCATTCGGACGTTCCTTGGCGATCAATTCGCGCATCACTTTTTCCGCCGTACGGTCGGCGATGGTGACGGGCGAGGCGTCGTCCTTGTCGTCCACCTGGACGGCGGTGCGGAAATACGAGAGCGAGACCTTCGCGGCCGTTTCGGCGAGACGATGGGCGAATTCGAT
The DNA here is from genome assembly GCA_017308135.1 of Alphaproteobacteria bacterium. Taxonomy (NCBI): domain Bacteria; kingdom Pseudomonadati; phylum Pseudomonadota; class Alphaproteobacteria; species Alphaproteobacteria bacterium. Next base: position 669,363 of record JAFKFM010000006.1, on the reverse strand, counting down.
ATCGGCGGAATCGATCATGACGGGCGCACTATGACGCTTCGGCCCGCGCCCCCGCAAACGAAAAACCCGGGCGCGATGGCCCGGGTTTCGTCGTCGCGCGAAGCGGCGAAATTCAGCGCGTCGGGACCGGCTTGGGACCCGAATAATCGTAGAAGCCGCGCTTGGTCTTGCGGCCGAGCCAGCCGGCTTCGACGTATTTCACCAGCAGCGGGCACGGGCGGTATTTCGAATCCGACAGCCCGTCGTAGAGCACGTGCATGACGGCAAGGCAGGTGTCGAGACCGATGAAATCCGCCAGTTCCAGCGGGCCCATCGGATGGTTGGTGCCCAGCTTCATCGCCGTGTCGATCGATTCGACGGAGCCGACACCTTCATACAGCGTGTAGACGGCTTCGTTGATCATCGGCAGCAGAATGCGGTTGACGATGAAGGCCGGGAAATCCTCGGCCGTCGCCGACGTCTTGCCGAGCTTGGCGGTGAGGTCGCGGATCGCTTCGTAGGTTTCGTTCGACGTGGCGATGCCGCGGATGATCTCCACCAGCTGCATCACCGGCACCGGGTTCATGAAATGCATCCCGATGAATTTCTCGGGCCGGTCGGTCGAAGCGCCCAGGCGCGTGATCGAAATCGACGAGGTGTTCGACGCGACCAGCGCGTCCTTGCTCAGCGCGGGGCAGAGCTTCTTGAAGATCTCGCGCTTGATCGCCTCGTTCTCGGTCGCGGCTTCGATGACGAGATCGGCATCGCCGAAAATCGCGTAATCGGTGCCGGTCTTGATCCGGCCGATCGCCGTCGCCTTGGCTTCCTCGGTCAGCGCGCCCTTCTTGATCTGCCGGTCCATATTGGCCGTGATCGTGGCGATGGCCTTGCTCAGCGAGTCCGGGTTGGCGTCGAGCATGCGGATGTCGAAGCCGGCTTGCGCCGCGACATGCGCAATACCGTTGCCCATCTGGCCCGCACCGACGACGCCGATGATCTGGATGCCCATGATCGATCCTTCCTGGGGTTACTTCTTCGCCGGCAAAGCGGCGGTGAGTTCGGGGGCGAGCTTGAACAGATCGCCGACCAAGCCGTAATCGGCGACCTGGAAGATCGGCGCTTCCTCGTCCTTGTTGATCGCGACGATCGTCTTGGACGCGGACATGCCCGCCAGATGCTGGATGGCGCCCGAGATACCGACGGCGACATAAAGATCCGGCGCCACGACCTTGCCGGTCTGGCCGACTTGGTAGTCGTTGGGCGCGTAGCCCGCATCGACGGCCGCGCGCGAAGCGCCGACGGCCGCGCCGAGCTTGTCGGCCAAAGGCTCGATATAGGTTTTGAAGTTGTCGCCCGAGGCGAGACCGCGCCCGCCCGACACGACGATGCGCGCGGCGGTGAGTTCCGGGCGTTCGGATTTCGTCAGCTCCTGGCCGACGAATTTCGACAAGCCCGAATCGCCCGCACCCGACACGGCCTCGATCGCGGCCGAACCGCCTTCGGCGGCGGCCGGCGGGAACGCCGTAGTGCGCACGGTGATGACCTTCACCGCGTCTTTCGAACGCACGGTCGCCAGCGCGTTGCCCGCATAGATCGGGCGTACGAAGGTGTTCGCATCGACCACGCCGACGATGTCGGAAATCTGCGCCACGTCCAGCAACGCGGCGACGCGCGGCAGCGTGTTTTTGCCCTGCGCGGTCGCGGCCGAGACCACATGGGTGCGCCCGGCGGCGAGCTTGACGATCAGCGGGGCGAGGTTTTCCGCGAGGAAATTGGCGAGCGACGCATCGTCCGCGTGCAGCACCTTGGCGACACCGGCGATCTTCGCGGCGGCAGCGGCGATCGCCGCCGTGCCCGCGCCGGCGACGAGGATGTCGACCGGGCCGCCCAGCTTGGCGGCGGCCGAGACGGCATGCAGCGTGGCGGGCTTCAGGCCCGCAGCGTCGTGATCGGCGAGAACGAGAATCGACATATCAGATCACCTTCGCTTCCGACTGCAGCTTCGCGACGAGGGTCGCGACGTCCGGCACCTTGATGCCTGCCGTTCGCTTCGGCGGCTCTTCCACCGACAGCGTTTCCAAGCGCGGCGCGACGTCCACGCCCAGCGCATCGGGCGTCAGCGTATCGATCGGCTTCTTCTTCGCCTTCATGATGTTCGGCAGCGAAGCGTAGCGCGGCTCGTTCAAGCGCAAATCGGTCGTGACGATCGCGGGCAGCTTGACGGCAATGGTCTCGAGACCGCCATCCACTTCGCGCGTCACGGTCATGTTGTCGCCGTCGATGGTCAGCTTCGACGCGAAGGTCGCCTGCGGCCAGCCCAGCAACGCCGCCAGCATCTGGCCGGTCTGGTTGCTGTCGTCGTCGATCGCCTGCTTGCCGAGGATGACGAGCTTGGGCGCTTCCTTGTCGACCACGGCCTTCATCAGCTTGGCGACGGCCAGCGGCTGCAATTCCGCGTCGGACTGCACCAGCACGCCGCGATCGGCCCCCATCGCCAGCGCCGTGCGCAGCGTTTCCTGGGCTTGCGTGGGCCCCATCGACACGGCGACGATCTCCGTCGCCACGCCTTTTTCCTTGAGGCGGACCGCTTCTTCGACCCCGATCTCATCGAACGGGTTCATCGACATTTTGACGTTGGCGAGCTCGACGCCCGTCTTGTCGGCCTTCACGCGGATCTTGACGTTGTAATCGACGACCCGCTTGACCGCGACCAGCACTTTCATTCCAGCGATTTCCCCGGATATTGCGAGAGGGTGCGCGACACTAGACCCCCGACGCGCGGGGGTCAACGGAGCACGACCGCACCGCAATACGAAGATAAGTCGCTTTTATCGTTGATCTTTCGTCGTATCGATCGCGACGAAAGCGGGCGCCAAGCGCGCCGGTGCGCTCCAGGCCAGCTTGTCGAAGGCGCCGCAGCGCCGGCAGATCGCGTGCCACTCGGCATGCGGGTGGCCGCAGGAATCGCACGTCCACGCCGGATCGCCGGGCGCATCGGAAGCGCGCGCGAGCCAGGATTTCGCTTGCGCCATGTCGCCGCCGGATTCCTCTTCGATGCGCGCCATCAAGCGGCACAGGCTGGCACGCGGCTCGCCGCCTTCGGCGTCGATCGCGGCTTGGGCGTGGCGCTTGGCCTCGCCCCACAATTCGGCGGCGAGCGACGCTTCGGCCAACGCCGCATGCGAATAGGCATGCGTGGGGTTGAGCTTCGCCAGACGCTCCACCTGCTTGATCCATTGCAGCGCGTCGGGGACGGCGCGCGCCTTGCGATATGCGTCGAGCAATTCGGGATGGGGGGCCCGAATCCATTCCTTTTCGACCAGCGACGATGCGGCGCGCGCGCGCGCATCCTTGGCGTAAAGCGTCGCCAGCGTCGCCGCGATTTCCGGCCGGTCGGGGGCGAGCTTGAACGCGCGTTCGGCGGCACGGATCGCTTCGCGGCGATCACCCTTGGCTTCGTGCCCGCGCGCGGCTTCGTGCAGTGCGGCGGCGCGCTTTTTGTCGGCGTCCGGTGCGGGCAGCATTTGCTGGCGGCGCGCGGCGTCGATCGTCAAAGCCGCATCGTCCCAGCGCGCGGCTTTGGTTTCGAGGTCGATCAACGCGCCCGAAACCCAGGTCGCATCGGGGCGTAATTCGCGCGCGCGGCGGGCCAAACCCAGCGCTTCGTCGTCGCGGCCCTCTCTCATCGCAATGGCGACGAGACCGCGCAACGCCGCGAATTCGGTTTCCGGAGCGGCGCGCATCGCTTCCAGATGTTTGCGCGCGGCCGTTTCATCGCCCGCCAATTGCGCGGCTTGCGCGGACAGCAATAGCGATGCGGGTGGTGCCCCCAGCAAGCGATCGGCCAAAGCCGCTTCGCGCAAGGCCGAACGCGGATCGCCCGCCGCGACCGCGACCAGACCGCGCGTCAACGCCGCGTAGCCATGACGCTCACGACGGGCTTGGCGCCACAATTTGATGCGGGTCGGCGTGCCCGCGATCCAGCGCCAGAGGCGATCGACGACGATCAGCGCGAAACCGGCAATCGCCGCGAGAATGGCGAGCGCGCCGAACGAGGAATCGAAACGCCAGCCCGCGAATTCCAGCGTGGCGCGGCCGGGTGTCGCCCCCAGCCACACGGCGGCAAGCATCGCGCCAAGGGCGAGAACCAGAATAATTAGGACGCGGCGCATCCGGACCTTACCCGCCCGACGCGAGGCGTTGCAGTGCCGCTTCGACCGCGAGGCGCGCGCGCGCGGCTTCCATCCATTCCGCCGCCGGGGCCAGCCAAGCCGGGCCCGGCGGATCGAGGGAAGCCAACGCGCCCGGCAAATCTTCGACCGCCAAACGGGCTTCGGCGCGCGCCACGCGCGCCGTGGCGCTGTCGCCATCGACCTCGCCCACGCGGCGAATGGACAGGAATTTCTGCACGCGTTCCAACGCTTCGGCCAAAACCGGCGTATCCGACGCGGCCTCGACGCGCGCGGCGGCGACCACGGCATTGGCGATCGCGGGGAAGCGGCGCGCCAAGGCGGCGCGCGTCTCCACGCCCCCGCTGCGCGCATCCAATTGCTGCAGCAAAGATGCGGCATTGTCCGGTGCCAAACCGCGCACGACCGTCAATTCCGGCGCGAAGCCGCGCCCGGCGAGTGCGGCGTCGCGCAACTGCCCGACCGCGAGCAGGAATTCCGCGCGCTTCACATCGGCGCGATCGCGTTCGCCGCCTTCGCGGATCGTCTGCGCTTCCGAACGGATCGTCGCCAGCGTTTGCGCGAGTTCGCGATTCTCCTGAGTCAATCGCGCGATGGTTTCCGCCAAAGCGGGATCGGCGGCGGGGCGCTGTTCGAGCGTCGCAAGGCGTTGTTCGAGCGGCGAAAGATCGACCGGCGCCGCCACCGGTGCGGGTGCGGGTGCCGCCGTCACGACGGGCTCGGGCGCCGGTTTGTTTTCGAGCGCGGTCAAACGCCGGTCGATTGCCGCCAAGCGCAGATCGATCGCGCGCAGCGCCGTCGCGGATTCCGACGGCATCATATGCGTCTGCCAATAGGTGAAGGCGAACGCGCCGGCCACGCCCACGACCAGCGCCACGGCGATGGCGCCGAGGGCGGGGCGTTTGGTCGCGGGCTTGGGCTCGGGCATGTCCGTCTCGATCTTGAAAGCTTCGGGCTTGGGCGCTTCTTGCGGCGGCGCTTCCGCCGCCAACGCGTCGATCGCTTCCAGCAGCGCCGCCTCGGTCGGTTGCGCAGCCGCGCGTTCGGATTTCCAGTGTGCCCCTTCGACCCGGGCGGCGTCGAGGGCCGCTTGCGACAACCCCAAAGCCGAGACGGTCTTCAACGTATCGAGCAAATCCGCCTTGCGGACGAGTTGCACGAAGGTCGCGGCGGTGCGCGGACTGAAAAACGCGATGGCGTCGAGCGTACCGGCTTTCAGCGCCTGGGCCGCCGCGTCGGGCAGATCGCGCGCGGTGTCCTGACGATAGAGCTGCACGCGCCGCACGTCGTAACGGTCGACCCCTAAATCGCCGGCGAGATCGCCCGCGACGGCCGACCCGCTGACATGCAGCAAAGCGCCCTCGCTGGGCGCCAAATCCATCCGCACGAGATTGGCGAGTGCCACCACATCGCCGCCCGCCGAATGCACGTCGCGGAATCCCATATCGCGCGCCGCCTGCGCGGTCGCATCGCCCACGCAATAGGCGGGCACGTGCCGCGCGGTCGAGACGCGCGCGAAGCTGCGCACGCCGTTGATCGAGGTGAAGAGCAGCGCCTGCACGCCGTCGAGATCGACGCTCGCCGTTTCGTCCGGCACGATATCGAGCAGCGGTGCTTGAACCGCATCGTGGCCGCGCATGGCCAGCGTCAGCGCGAAGACTTCGCTTTCGCTGCGCGGGCGCGTGACCAGGATGGTAAGGCGGCGCTTTTCGGTCATGGCGCGAAATATCCCGGCCCGGCGCGGCGCTTCAATTCCTCGCCCGCATCTTGGCCCAGCTTTTCGGCGTCGGCGATTTTTCCTTCGCGGAACGTGGTCAGCAAACCCGTGCCGTCGGGGCGCACGACCAGCCCGTCGAGCCGCAAACCGCCTTTGCCGTCGAGGATCGCCAGCGCGCCGATCGGCGTGCGGCACGACCCGTCCAGGCGTTCCAGCAGCCCGCGTTCCGCGCGCACGGCGACACGCGTGTCGGCATGGTCGATCGCGGCGAGGCATTCGCGCGTGCGCGTATCGTCCAAACGGCATTCGATGCCGACCGCCCCTTGCGCGACGGCGGGCAGCATTTCCGACGGTTCCAGGATCGCGGAAACGACGCTGGCCTTGCCCAAACGCTTCAAACCCGCCAACGCCAGGAACGTCGCGTCCGCGACACCGTTGTTGAGCTTTTCGAGCCGCGTGTCGACATTGCCGCGGAACTCGACGATGCGGATATCCGGCCGCTTGGCACGCAATTGCGCGGCACGGCGCAACGACGACGTGCCGACGACGCAACCTTGCGGCAAGGTCGCGAGCGTCTTGGCGCTTTCGCGCGCGATCAGCGCGTCGCGCGGATCTTCGCGCTTCAAAATCGCGACGATGCCGAGCCCGTCGGGCAAATAGGTCGGTACGTCCTTCATCGAATGGACGGCAAGATCGATTTCGCGCGCGAGCAGCCCTTCCTCGATTTCCTTCGTGAACAGGCCCTTGCCGCCCGCTTCCGAAAGATTGCGGTCCTGAATACGGTCGCCGGTCGTTTTATAGATGCGGATTTCGACCGCCACGCCGGGAAACGCCGCCGTCAGAAGGCGCTTGGTCTCGTGCGCTTGCCACAGGGCCAACGGCGAGCCGCGCGTGCCGATTCGCAAAGTTTCCGTCATACGTTCCCAGCCTTGCTTTCATTCTTTATCGCAAGGGACCGGTCGGCTACACAAGCGCCATGACTTTGGTCCTGGGTATCGAGACAAGCTGCGACGAAACGGCCGCCGCCTTGGTCGATTCGAACAAGAAGCTGCGCGCGCAGAAATTGGCGAGCCAGATCCGCGCCCACGCGCCCTATGGCGGGATCGTGCCGGAAGTGGCCGCGCGCGCGCATTTGGCCGTCCTCGAAGACCTGGTGCGCGATGCGCTGGCCGAGGCGAAGGCCGAATGGACCGATATCGACGCCATCGCCGCGACCACCGGCCCCGGCCTGATCGGCGGCGTGATCGTCGGCGCCACCTTCGCCAAAGCCGCCGCGATGGCGCGCGGCTTGCCCTTCGTGGCTGTGAACCATCTCGAGGGCCATGCGCTGTCGCCGCGTTTGATCGCCGACGTGCCCTTCCCCTATTTGCTGCTGCTCGTTTCCGGCGGGCATTGCCAGTTGCTGATCGTCGAAGGTGTGGGCCAGTACACGCGCCTGGGCACCACGCTGGACGACGCGGTGGGTGAAGCCTTCGACAAGGTCGCGAAGCTGCTGGGCCTGCCCTATCCCGGCGGCCCGGCGATCGAGAAGCTGGCGCGCGAGGGCGATGCCAAAGCCTTCGATCTGCCGCGCCCGTTGAAGGGCCGCAAAGGCTGCGACTTTTCCTTCGCCGGTTTGAAGACCGCCGTGCGCAACGTGCTCGACAAAACCCCCGACGCGAACGCCGCCGATCTTGCCGCCGCGTTCCAGATGGCGGTCGCCGACACGCTGGCCGATCGCACGGGTAACGCAATCGACGCGTTCTTGAACAAATACCCGCACGGCAAGCATCTCGTCGTCGCGGGCGGAGTGGCCGCCAATACCGCGCTGAAAGAACGCCTCGCGCGCGTCGCCAACAAGGCGGGGCTCGACCTCATCGCGCCGCCCGTGTCGCTTTGCACCGACAACGCGGCGATGATCGCCTGGGCGGGGCTGGAGCGTTTTGCGCTCGGCGCCAACGACCCGCTCGATTTTCCCTGCCGGCCGCGCTGGCCTTTGGATCCGAAAGCCACATGAAGAAAGCATCCATCATCGGCGCTGGCGCTTGGGGCACGGCCATCGCGCAGACGCTGTCGCGCGCGGGGCTCGACGCCACGCTATGGGCGCATGAAGCCGCGACGGTCGATGCGATCAACACGACGCACGCGAATCCGATCTTTCTGAAAGACGTCGCGCTGGAGAAAAATATTCGCGCGACGACCGATCTTGGCGATGCGGTGAAAAGCGCCGATCTGCTGGTGTGGGTGACACCCGCCCAGCATCTGCGCGCCACGCTGACGAAGGCCGCGCCGCATTTGCCGCCCGGTGCCCCGTTGATCCTGGCGACCAAGGGCGTGGAGACCGGGACCGGCAAGTTGATGAGCGATATCGCCGCCGAATTGGCGCCGGGTCGCGCCATCGCCGTGCTGTCGGGGCCCAGCTTCGCGCGCGAAGTCGCACTGGGCAAGCCGACCGCCGTGACGATCGCGGCGAGCGACGGCGTGCTCGCCGCGAAGCTCGCGTCGATTTGCGCCACGCCGGCTTTCCGCGTCTATTCCTCGACCGACGTGCCGGGCACGCAAGTGGGCGGGGCGGTCAAGAACGTGCTGGCGGTCGCCTGCGGCATCGTCGCGGGCAAGGGCCTTGGCGACAACGCGCGCGCGGCGTTGATGACGCGCGGCCTTGCCGAAATGGTGCGCCTGGGTGTCGCCATCGGCGGCCAACCTGAAACGCTGATGGGGCTTTCCGGCCTCGGCGATCTTTCGCTGACCTGCAACAACGACCAATCGCGCAATATGCGTTTCGGCATCGCGCTGGGGCGCGGCTTCACCAAGGATCAAGCCTTGAGCGATCCCAAGCTCGGCCTTGTCCACGCGGCGGTCGAAGGCATCGACGGCGCCATCTCGGTCAACGAGCTTGCGAAATTGCGCGGCGTCGAGATGCCGATTTGCGCCGCCGTTTACGATATCGTGCATCGCGGGGCGGACCCCGACGCGGCGATGCGAAGCCTGCTGGCCCGCCCCTTGAAGGAAGAGCGCGCATGAAATACTGGCTGATGAAATCGGAGCCCGACGTCTATCCCTGGTCGAAGCTGGTCAAGGACGGCACGGGCAATTGGGACGGCGTGCGCAATCACACCGCCAAGCTGAACCTGATGGCGATGCAGGTCGGCGACCGCGCCTTCTTCTATCACTCCAATATCGGCAAGGAGATCGTCGGCGTGATGGAAATCGCCAAGACGGCGCATCCCGACCCGACCGCCGACGAAGGTCCGTGGGTGCAGGTCACGGTGAAGCCCGTGGAAGCGGCCAAAACGCCGCTGACCCTCGCCGATATCAAAGCGACACCCGAACTCGCCCAAATGGCGCTGCTGAAACAGTCGCGCCTGTCGGTCCAGCCGGTGACGCCGGCGGAATGGAAATTCATCGCCAAGAAGCTGGGCGTCAAAGCGTGACCGTTCTTTGCCGCCTCGACGAGATTTCGGATCCCGGCAGTGCGGGGTTCCTGATCGAGCAGGACGGCAAGGATCCGCGCGAAATTTTCGTCGTGCGCAAGAACGGCCACGTTTACGGCTACACGAATATCTGCCCGCATGCGGGCGTGGCGCTGGCGGGCGGGGCCAATAATTTCCTGGCGCCGTCGGGCGACTATATCCAGTGCGGGCTGCATGGCGCGTTGTTCGCGATCGAGAATGGTGCATGCGTCGCGGGCCCGTGCCGGGGCCGGTCGCTGACCAAACTCGATATCCGGATCGTGACCGGCGATCTGGAATGCCCGGCGATCGTCTGGAACGACGGGGAAGAATAAGGCTGCGTCCCCTTGTCACGCCGCGGAACGCGGTAAAGCGCAACCGGTTCGGCTTGTCGAACCCCGCCATGACCGGATAAAACCATCGGGCGACGGGGTTGCGATTAACCGGCCCCGCCAGAATTCGCGCCCAGGGAGAGCCGCCGATGTCCGACGAATTATTCCCCGTCTCCGCCGATTTCGCCAAAAAGGCGTGGGTCGATGCCGCCAAATATCAGGCGATGTACGACAAGTCGGTCGCCGATCCCGAAGGCTTCTGGGCCGAGCACGGCAAGCGCGTCGATTGGATCAAGCCCTTCAACAAGGTGAAGGACGTTTCCTACACCGGCGACGTCCATATTAAGTGGTTCTACGACGGCACGCTGAACGTCGCGGCGAACTGCACCGACCGGCACCTCGCCAAGCGCGCGAACCAGACCGCGATCATCTGGGAAGGCGACGACCCGAACGAGTCGAAGCACATCACCTATAAGGAACTGCACGAGCAATCGTCGCGCATGGCGAATGTGCTGAAGAAGCACGGCGTCAAGAAGGGCGACCGCGTCACGATCTATCTGCCGATGATACCCGAGGCAGCCTACGCGATGCTCGCCTGTGCCCGCATCGGCGCGGTGCATTCGATCGTGTTCGGCGGCTTCTCGCCCGACTCGCTGGTCGGCCGCATTCAGGATTGCGATTCGAACTTCGTCATCACCGCCGACGAAGGCTTGCGCGGCGGGCGCAAAGTGCCGCTGAAGGCCAATGCCGACGCGGCGCTGAAATCCTGCCCGTCGGTCAAGAAGATGCTGGTCGTGAAGCGCACCGGCGGCAATGTCGCTTGGGAAGCGGGCCGCGACATCTGGTGGCACGACGAAGCCGCCAGCGTTTCCGCCGATTGCCCGGCCGCCGAAATGTCGGCCGAGGATCCGCTGTTCATCCTCTACACCTCGGGCTCGACCGGCAAGCCCAAGGGCGTGCTGCACACCTCGGGCGGCTATCTCGTCTTCGCGTCGATGACGCATCAATACGTCTTCGACTATCACGACGGCGACATCTATTGGTGCACGGCCGATGTGGGCTGGGTCACGGGCCACAGCTATATCGTCTATGGCCCGCTCGCCAACGGCGCGACGACGCTGATGTTCGAAGGCGTGCCGAACTATCCCGACGCATCGCGCTTCTGGCAGGTCGTCGACAAGCACAAGGTCAATATCTTCTACACCGCGCCCACCGCGATCCGCGCGCTGATGCGCGAAGGCGAAGCGATGGTGAAGAAGACGAGCCGCGCGAGCCTGCGTTTGCTGGGCTCGGTCGGCGAACCGATCAACCCCGAAGCCTGGCTTTGGTATCACCGCATCGTCGGCGATTCGCGCTGCCCGATCGTCGATACGTGGTGGCAGACCGAAACCGGCGGCATTTTGATCACGCCGCTGCCCGGCGCCATCGCGACCAAGCCCGGCTCGGCCACCAAGCCGTTCTTCGGCGTGAAGCCGATCCTGGTCGACAACGACGGCAAGCTGCTGGAAGGCGCCACGGACGGCAATCTGTGCATCGCCGATTCCTGGCCCGGCCAGATGCGTACCGTGTTCGGCGATCACAAGCGCTTCGTCGAGACGTATTTCTCGACCTTCAAGGGCTATTACTTCACCGGCGACGGCTGCCGGCGCGACGCCGACGGCTATTACTGGATCACCGGCCGCGTCGACGACGTGATCAACGTCTCGGGCCATCGCATGGGCACGGCGGAAGTCGAATCCGCCCTCGTCGCCCATCCGAAGGTCGCGGAATCCGCGGTCGTCGGCTATCCGCACGACATCAAGGGCCAGGGCATCTACGCCTATGTCACGCTCAAGGCCGGCGAACACCCGACCGAAGAACTGCGCAAGGAACTGGTCGCCTGGGTGCGCAAGCAGATCGGCCCGATCGCCTCGCCCGATCTGATCCAATGGGCGCCCGGCTTGCCGAAGACGCGTTCGGGCAAAATCATGCGCCGCATCCTGCGCAAGATCGCCGCGAACGAGCATTCGGCGTTGGGCGATACGTCCACGCTCGCCGATCCGTCCGTGGTCGATGATCTGGTGAACAACCGGATGAACAAGGCGTAAGCGCCCGCTTCATTCCGCTAGAACGTTAAACCCCGCCGGGCGACCGGCGGGGTTTTTCGTTGGGGCTTAGGCGGCGCGCACGCCGTCGAGGAAGCGTTTCACGTCGTCGCGCAGACGTTCGGTCTGTGCGGCGACGTCGCCGGCACTTTTGCGCACGCCCGACGCGACGTCGCCGGTATGCGCCGCCGACTGGCTGAAGCCCGTCACGCCGCGCGAGACTTCGGCCGTGTCGCTCGCCACGCGCTGCACGGTCTGCGCAATTTCGCCGGTCGCGGCCCCTTGTTCTTCGACGGCCGCGGCGATCGCCGCCGCGATGGACGAGATTTCGTCGATCGTGCCCGCGATGCCGCGGATTGCGACGACGGCGCCGTCCGACGCGCCCTGGATCTCGGCGATTTGGCGCGCGATTTCCTCGGTCGCCTTGGCGGTTTGCCCGGCGAGGTTTTTGACCTCCGACGCGACGACCGCGAAGCCCTTGCCCGCCTCGCCCGCGCGCGCGGCTTCGATCGTGGCGTTGAGCGCCAAAAGATTGGTTTGCGACGCGATATCGTTGATGAGCTTGGTGACGTCGCCGATGCGCGCGGCGACTTCGACCAGGCTTTCGACCGTCTTGGTCGCGGTGCGCGCCTGTTCGACGGCTTCGCCGCTTTTGGCGGCCGAGCTCGACGCGCGGCCCGCGATCTCGCGTACCGAGGCGGAGAGTTCCTCGGCCGAGGCCGCCACGGTCTGCACGCCGGTCGCCGCTTGTTCGGTCGAGCCGCTGAGCGCTTCCGCCTCGCGCGCCGTGGCGGCGGCGGTGTCGCTCATGCCCTTCGAGGAATCGTCGAGCACGGACGCAGCTTGCGACAAGGCGCTGACCACGCTGCCGACGGAACGTTCGAAGGAATCGGCCAACGCCAAAGCTTCTTCGCGGCGTTTGCGTTCGGCTTGCCGTTCATGTGCTTCGGCTTCGGCGCGCAAGCGCTCGACCTCGACCAGCGCTTGGCGCAGCACGTCGACCGATTTTGCCATGCGGCCGATTTCGTCGCCGCGGGCGGTGCCGGGCACGTCGAGATCGGTTTTGCCGTCTTTGATCGTGTCGAGCGCCACGGTCAGCGACAGGATCGGCTTGGAAATGCGCCGCGCGATGAATACGCCCAGCACGATCGCCACCGCCATGACCGCCAGCGCGCCCAGAATCTGCTGCAGGCGCGCGGCGGCGGCGGCGGCACGGCGATCCGTGATGTCGCTGACGATTTCGGTCACGCCGAAATTCGTGCCCGCCTTGTTGACGAGCTTCTCGGCGCGGACCAGCAGCGTGCGATCGCCGGCGGTGATCTCGCGAAGGACGTTCTGCCCGCCGATGGCGCGCTTCAACTCCTCGGGCGTCAGGACCGAGCCGCCCGCGCGCGTCGCCGCCAGCGGGGCGAACTTATCGCCCTCGGCGATGTGGAAGGCGACATCGACGCCCAGCTTGCGCTTGATCCGCTCGGCAAAAGGCTGGGCCAGCGAAATGCCCGAATCGATGAGGGCCATCGTTTTGTCGCCGTCCTTGACCGGTGCGGTGGCGAAGACGCTCATATTGTCGCGGCCGGCCTCGAGACCGGAGGATAAGCGGCCGTCACGGACGGCCTCCGTGACCGTGCGGCGGCGGCTTGTCACGTCGTCGCCGAAGTTCTGGGGGGCGTGCGCGCGATAGAAAGCGATACCCGGGGCCGTCATCAACGTGATGGTCGAAATGCCCGCGCCTTCGCGCGTCAGGGCGAAGGCTTCGCTCGAGAGGGCCGCGGCCGCGTCGCGGTCCTTGCGCAACAGCGCATCGCGGAGAATCGGATTGGCAGCGAGCGCCGAAACGACCCCGCGGACGACCGCGACTTGCGATTCCAGCTCCTCCATCACGTCGATCTGCGCCTGGTCGATGGCGCGCAATTCGGATGTTTCGTCCGCCTGTTTGCGATCGTAGAACGAAATCGCGAACAGCGTGGCCGACGACAGCAGCGCGACGGCGACGAACGCCAGAATCAGCCGCGCGGCGAGCGAGCCGAGTTTCTTCCCGATCGACATGTACGAAGTCTCCTGAAGTTGTCGCACGGAGGATTCCATCCGCCGGGTTAAAGGGACGCTAACGCACCCGCTTTCATGACGGCTTCGGCGCACCTATATTGCCGCCATGCTCACGCGTTTCGTTTCCAGCTTCGCCGTCACCGCCTTCGCGCTGTGGACCCTGCTTTGCCTTGGTTTCTGGGGGGTTATCGCGCTGGGCGGCGATTTGCTGCGCTGGTTCGCCGGCGTTTTGGGCGGCGATGCCATCGCCCGATCCGTGCTCGGTTTTTTGGAAGCGTTCGGCACATTTCTTTTGGCGTGGGTGTGGTTCGCGGGTGCCGCGTTGATCGTGTTCGCCGGCTTCATGCTGCGCCAAGCGGCGCGCAACGCCACGACGATCCGCGTGCAGACGGTCCAATTCGGGGAGCGCGGCGATTGGGGCCCGCGCGAAATGAAAGACGTGACGCCGCCCAAAAGCGACGCGCCCGAAATCGACCTCGATCAGAAAAGATTGCCGCCGCGTTGATCGCTAAAGCGGTTCGCCGCGCATCAGCCGCGGCAGACTGCCGACCGTGCCCATCGCGTGGCGCATGAACAGCCGCTTCAACGGCGGCACGGCTTGGACGGCGGCAAGGCCCAGATCGCGCGCGAGTTTGATCGGCGCGATATCGTTGGAGAATAGGCGCAGCAAGCCGTCGGTAACGGCGGACATGCTGACCGTATCGAGGCCGCGCCAGCGCGCATAGGCGTCCAAGCGTTCGGCCGAACCGGGATCGAGCCCCAAGCGTTGGCCTTCGACCAGCACTTCGGCCAAGGCGGCCACGTCGCGTAAGCCCAGATTGAAACCTTGGCCCGCGATCGGGTGAATCCCGTGCGCCGCATCGCCCGCCAGCGCCACGCGGCCTTCGAAGAATTTCTTCGCCTGCACGAAGACGAGCGGATAGACCCAGCGCGGCCCGGCGAGTTCGATTTTGCCGAGACCCCAGCCGAAACGCTCGTGGATCTCGTCGCAGAATTCGTCTTCGGGCAGAGCCGCGAATAGTTTCGCGAGCTCGGATTTTTCCGTCCACACGATCGACGAACGATGCGTGCCGTCGGCCGCGTCGTTGAGCGGCAGCACCGCAAAAGGTCCCGCCGGCAGGAAACGCTCATGCGCGATTCCGTCATGCGGCTTTTCGTGACGGATCGAACAGACAATGCCCGATTGCGCGTAATCCCAGCGCACGGCGCCGATGCCCGCGGCCTTGCGCAACGGCGACGGGCGGCCGTCGCAGGCGACGACCAAGCGCGCGCGCAAAATTTGTCCCGAGGCGAGCGCCACATCCGCATGCGTCGCGTGCGAAACGACGTCGAGCGCTTTTTCCGGCGCCATCAGCTTGACGCGCGGCTCCATCGCCAACGCCGCGTAAAGCGCGCGGCGCGTGAAGCGGTTTTCGACGATATAGCCGAAGGGCTCGTCGCCGATTTCGCGATGGTCGTAATGCAGGAACAGCGAGGAATCGCCGTCGGACACGCGAATGTCGCGGATGGGCGACGCGTCTTGCGCGATCGAAGGCCACAAGCCGATGCCTTGCAGCACGCGCATGGAGCCAAGCGCGATCGCCGAGGCGCGGCCGTCGAACGCGTCGGCCGCGCGCATCGCCGGCGCTTCGGGATCGACGACGACACTGGCGATCCCGCCGCGCGCCAAGGCCAAAGCCAGCGTCAGGCCGACCAAGCCCCCGCCGACGATCGCGACATCGGTTTCGATCACGTTCGACATGGCGTGTTTTCTAGCAGAACCGGCGGGCCCGTATCAGCGATTCCGGGCGCGGCGCCACGTCGCGGGGCGATTTCATTTGCCACGGCAATTCGCAATGCGGCATGATTTTTGAACCATTCCGCCCAGCATGCCGGGGAAAGCAATGCCCCCGGGACAGCAAATCCGGGGCAAGCACCGAGGGAAAGGGATACTCCGATGAAAATGGTCGTCGCGATCATCAAGCCATTCAAGCTGGACGAAGTGCGCGAGGCGTTGACCGCGCTGGGCGTACAGGGCCTGACGGTCACCGAGGTCAAAGGGTTCGGCCGTCAAAAGGGCCAGACCGAAATCTATCGCGGCGCCGAGTATTCGGTCAGCTTCCTGCCGAAGGTGAAGGTCGAGATCGCCGTGACGGATTCGCTGGTTGAGCGGGTCGTCGAATCGATCCAGAAATCGGCCAACACCGGCAAGATCGGCGACGGCAAGATTTTCGTGCTCGATGTCAGCCACGCCGTGCGTATCCGCACCGGCGAGACGAACGCCGAAGCGCTCTAATCTTCCGCACTTCGTCTAAAAAATAGGCATTTCGACGGCCCGCATCGCGGGCCGTCGTCATTTTAGGGATTTGGGATCGAGTCCGGCCTATTTTCGCGGCATAGACTCAGGCCTTTGAATTATCGAAAAAATCCGCGATTTGTGCGTCGCACAAGGCCGCTTTCTCCCTGGCACGATTCTTGACTCTATGAGTCGCCGCCCGGCCAACGGGTGCCGCAAGAAAGCTTCAAACGTCCCGGTCGAGTCCGGGCAAGCCAGGAGACGACAATGACCAACACCAACCGCCTTGCGACGCTCGGCGCCCTTGCGGCGGCGGCGTTCATGGGCTTCGCCGGACCGGCCTTCGCGGACGACGCGAAGATCGATACGGGCGACACGGCGTGGATGCTCACCTCCACCGCCATCGTTCTGATGATGACCATTCCCGGCGTCGCGCTGTTCTACGCCGGCATGGTGCGCAAGAAGAACGTGCTCGCCACGCTGATGCAGTCTTTCGCGATCACGGCGCTGATTTCGGTGTTGTGGATGGTCGTCGGCTACTCGCTCGCCTTCGGTGAAGGCGGCGCCTTCATCGGCGATTTCTCGCGCGTCTTCCTGTCGGGCATGACCTGGGACAAGCCTTTCACGCTGGGTTCGGGCGACGGTGCGGTCGCCTTCACGATCCCGGAAGTCGTGTTCGTCATGTTCCAGATGACCTTCGCGATCATCACGCCGGCCCTGATCTGCGGCGCCTTCGCCGACCGCTTCAAGTTCTCGGCGCTGCTGTGGTTCATCGGCCTGTGGTCGATCCTGGTCTACGCGCCGGTCGCGCACTGGGTCTGGCATCCGAATGGCTGGCTGTTCGCGCTGGGCGCGCTCGACTTCGCGGGCGGCACGGTCGTGCACATCAACGCCGGCATCGCGGGCCTGGTGGCCGCGATCGTCATCGGCAAGCGCAAGGGCTACGGCACGGAGAACTTCTCGCCGTTCAACCTGGTGCTGGCCGTGATCGGCGCTTCGCTGCTGTGGGTGGGCTGGTTCGGCTTCAACGCGGGTTCCGCCGCCGCCGCCGGTGGCCGTGCGGGCATGGCCATGCTGGCCACGCAAGTCGCCACGGGTGCCGCCGCATTGGCGTGGATGTTCGCCGAATGGGCGACGCGCGGCAAGCCGTCGGTCCTGGGCGTGATCTCGGGCGCCGTCGCCGGCCTCGTCGCGATCACCCCGGCCGCGGGCTTCGTGACGCCCGGCGGTTCGCTGGTCATCGGCGTGGTCGCGGGCGTGATCTGCTTCTGGGCCTCGACCTCGCTCAAGAAGTCGCTCGGCTACGACGACTCGCTGGACGTGTTCGGTGTGCACGGCGTGGGCGGCATCGTCGGCGCGCTGCTGACGGGCGTTCTCGCCGCCGGTGCCTTGTCGGCGACGGAAGCCCTGCCGGAAGGCCTGACCGGCCTGCTGGAAGGCAACCCCGGCCAGTTGATGATCCAGGTCTACGCGACTGTCGCCACGATGATCTACTCGGGCGTGGCTTCGCTGATCCTGCTCAAGATCGTCGACGCGATCGTGGGCCTGCGCGTCTCGGAAGAAGCCGAGCGCGACGGTCTCGACCTGTCGCTGCACGGCGAAAGCGTGCAGTAACACCCTTCCCGCAAGGGACGGACGTTACGAACGGGCCGGTCGCAAGACCGGCCCGTTTCGTTTGGAGCGGGGCCCGGCTGTCACAAATATGACTCCAAACCGCAATCGGGGTTCGCTAACGTCCGACGCGGGGAGAGTTCATGTCGGACGTCGTCGTCGAGAATCTTGCGCGTCATTGGGGTACGACCAAAGCCCTGGACGGCGTGTCGTTCAAAGTCGAAGCGGGCAGTTTCGCGGTTCTGCTGGGCCCGTCGGGTTGCGGCAAATCCACCTTGCTGCGTCTGATCGCGGGGCTGGAAACGCCGACCGGCGGCAGCATCCGCATCGCCGGCAAGGACGTGACCGGTTTGCCGCCCGCCAAGCGCGGCATCGCGATGGTGTTCCAAAGCTACGCGCTGTTCCCGCATCTCAGCGTCGCGCAGAACATCTGCTTCGGTCTTGAAGTGCGCCACGTGGACGCGGCCGAGCGCAAGCGCCGGCTGGAGCGCGCGGCCGAATTGCTGGGTCTTGCCAAACTTCTCGACCGCAAACCGAGCCAGCTTTCCGGCGGCCAGCAGCAGCGCGTGGCGCTGGGCCGCGCGATCGTCGCGCAGGCGCCGGTGTGTTTGATGGACGAGCCGCTATCGAATCTCGACGCGCAATTGCGCCACGAAATGCGGCTCGAAATCCGCGAACTTCAACGCCGCCTGTCGATGACCATGATCTACGTCACCCACGATCAGGTCGAAGCGATGACCATGGCCGATCAGGTCGTTCTGCTGCGCGACGGCAAAATCGAACAGGACGCGGCCCCCGACGAACTTTACGCCAATCCCGCGACGATCTTCGCCGCGCGCTTCATCGGCACGCCGCCGATGAACGTCGTCGATCTCGACGACGACGGGCGCATCGCCGACGCGCAAGGCGGGGCGGGCGCCTTGGGCGTGCGGCCCGAAGATATCATCGTTGTGCCGGCCGAAACGCCGGGTGCCGTGCGAGCGCGGGTCGAATCGATCGAATATCTGGGGGCCGACACGCTGGTCGCCGCGCGCAAGGGCGCGGGCCGCTTGGTCGCGCGCGTTCCCGGCAAAGCCAGAATCGAAGCGGGTGCGGCCATCGGCCTCGCCTGGACACAAGAAGCGCAACATATCTTCGATAATCGGACGGGGCGGCGGGTCGCCGACCCGCCGGCATAGACAAGGGAGAGTCAAATGACCGTTTCGAAATTCGGCCGTCGCGGCTTCGTCGCCGGCGGATTGGCATTGGCGGGTACGGCCAAGCTGGCGGCCCCGGCATTGGCGCAAGGCCAGACGCGCCTCAACTTCTACTATCCCGTCGCCGTCGGCGGCCCGATCACCAAGCTGATCGACACGATGTGCGCCGATTTCGAGCGCGAGAATCCGTCGATCAAGGTGCAACCGATCTATACGGGCTCGTACCAGGACACGATCGCCAAGACGCTGACGGCGCTGAAGTCGAACGACTTCCCGCATTTCGCGATCCTGCTGTCGACCGACATGTTCACGCTGATCGACGAAGACGTGATCGTGCCGTTCGACGATTCGGATCAGGCGTGGATCAAGAGCTTCTATCCCGCGTTCATGGAAAACAGCCAGGCCGAGGGCAAGACCTGGGGCATTCCCTTCCAGCGCTCCACCATCGTGCAGTACTGGAACAAGGAATTGTTCAAGGAAGCGGGCCTGAACCCGGACGTGCCGCCGAAGACCTGGGCCGACCAGATCGAGATCGCGACGAAGCTGACCAAGCGCGATGCGTCGGGCAATACCTCGCAATGGGGCATGCAGATCCCCAGCTCCGGCTTCCCGTATTGGCTGTTCCAGGCGCTGACCACGCAGAACGACGTGCGCCTGATGAACCCGGAAGGCACGCGCACCTTCTTCGACGATCCCAAGGTCGTCGAGGCGCTGCAATACTGGATGGACCTGTCGATGAAGCACAAGGTGCATCCGACCGGCATCGTCGAATGGGGCACCACGCCGCGCGACTTCTTCGAGCGCAAGGTCGCCATCATGTGGACGACGACGGGCAACCTGACCAACGTGCGCACGAACGCGAAATTCGATTTCGGCGTGGGCATGATGCCGTTCGGCCGGCGCGGCGGTTCGCCCACCGGCGGCGGCAATTTCTATGTCTTCAAAAAGGCGAGTGCGGCCGAACGCGCGGCGGCAACGGCCTTCGCGAAATTCGTCACGCAGCCCGACCGCGCCGCGCAATGGGGCATCGACACGGGCTATGTCGCCGTGACGCCGGCGGCGTTCGAAACCCAGCGCATGAAGGACTATGTCGCCGGCTTCCCGGCGGCGGCGGTCGCGCGCGATCAATTGCCGCTCGCCTGGGCGGAATTGTCGACGCACGACAATCAGCGCGTGACCAAAGCGTTGAACGACGGTCTGCAAGCCGGCCTGACGGGGACCAAACCCGCCCAGGTCGCGATGGCCGAGGCGCAACGCGAAGCCCAGCGCTTGCTGCGCCCCTTCCAGCGATAAGGAGCGACGGGGCGGCGGATCGATGCCGCCGCCCCGGTTTTCCCGCGCATGAGCAAAGCAAGAGCGACGATCTACGGCTGGCTGCTTCTGGGTCCCGCCTTCGTGCTGCTGGCCGCGTTCACGCATTGGCCGGCGATCGCCACGCTCTATCACTCGTTCCATTCGACAGCACGTCGCAACCGCCCGTCGGTTTATGTCGGCGTCGACAATTACCAGGGCATGATCGACGACCCTGTCTTCTGGCAGGCGTTGATCAATAATTTCTGGTACGCGGTCGGCACGATTCCCGTTTCCGTCGCGCTGGCCATGCTGATGGCGCTGTGGGTCAACGAGAAACTCGCCGGGCGCACCTGGCTGCGCCTCGCCTATTTCACGCCGACCGTGCTGCCGATGATCGCGGTCGCGAATATCTGGCTGTTCTTCTACACACCCGATTACGGGCTGTTCGATCAGATCCGCGGGTTGTTCGGCCTGCGCGCGACGAATTGGCTGGGCGAACCCGGCACCGTTCTCGGCTGCCTGATCGTGATGACGATCTGGAAGGAAGCCGGATTCTTCATGATCTTCTATCTGGCCGCGTTGCAATCGATGCCGCCCAACCTTGCCGAAGCGGCGGCGATCGAAGGCTGCGGGCGCTGGACCTTTTTCCGCCGCGTGACCTTCCCGTTGCTGATGCCGACCACGTTGTTCGTGCTGATCAACGCCATCATCGGCGCGTTCCGCATGGTCGACCACGTCGTGGCCTTGACCGCCGGCGGCCCCAACAACGCGAGCATGCTGCTGCTGGTGATGATCTACGACGTCGCCTTCCGCTATTGGGACGTCGCCTATGCCGCGACATTGACGGTCGTGCTGCTCGCGATCCTCGGCACCGTCGCGCTGATCCAGTTCGTCGTGCTCGAAAAGCGGATCCATTACCGATGAGCGACGCGCTGGCGCCGCGCGGGCTCGGCCGCGCGCTCGAAACTTTCGGCGCCTGGGCGCTGGCGATCTTCTGGATCGCCCCGCTGCTCTATTGCGTGTGGACCGCGTTCCACCCGCCGGAATACGCGACCAAGTTCGTATTGTGGGCGCCGCTGTCGGTCGAGAATTTCGTCAAGGCGTGGAACGCCGCCCCGTTCGCGCGCTACTTCCTCAACACCTTCGCGCTGGTGACGATGGTGCTGGCGGGGCAGCTCGTGCTCGTCACCCTCGCCGCCTATGCCTTCGCGCGGTTCGAGTTCATCGGGCGCGACATCGCCTTCGCGCTCGTCCTCGTGCAGCTGATGATCATGCCCGACGTGCTGCTGGTCGAGAATTACCTGATCATGGCGCAGCTGGGCCTCGTCGATACGATTTTGGGCATCGGCCTGCCCTATTTCGCCTCGGCGTTCGGGATTTTCCTGCTGCGCCAGACCTTCAAAAGCCTGCCCAAGGAATTGGACGACGCGGCGCGCGTGGAAGGGGCCGGCGTGCTGGTCACGCTGTGGCGCGTTTACGTGCCGCTGGCGCGGCCGACCTATATCGCCTTCGGGCTCGTCTCGGTCAGCTATCACTGGAACAATTTCCTGTGGCCGCTGATCGTCACCAACTCGGTCGAGACGCGCCCGCTGACCGTGGGCTTGCGGGTGTTCACGGCGATCGAACAGGGTGTCGACTGGTCGGTCATCACGGCGGCGACACTGATGAGCTGCGGGCCCCTGCTGATCGCCTTCCTGCTGTTCCAGCGCCAGTTCATCCAGAGTTTTATGCGCGCGGGCATCCGCTGACGCTTTTCCGTAACGCCGGGAAATGGCAAACTGACCGTCATAAACAACGGACAGGGGCGATCCATGGGCATTCGAACGGCGTTGCGCGCATGCGGTTTTGCGCTGATCTTCGCGGCTTCCGCCGCGTCGGCGCAGGTGACCTTCAATCGCGGTTACGACGCCGATCCCGAGACCCTCGATCCGCATAAAACCTCGACGGTCGCCGAAGCGCATCTGATCCGCGACCTGTTCGAAAATCTGGTCATCCACGATGCGCGCGGCCGCGTGGCGCCGGGTGTCGCCGAAAGCTGGACGGTCTCGCCCGACGGCAAAAGCTACACTTTCGCCTTGCGCGCCAATGCGCGCTGGTCGAACGGCGATCCGGTCGTCGCGGGCGATTTCGAATATTCGCTGAAGCGGATCATGACCCCCGCGACCGGCGCCAAATACGCGAACATCCTTTACCCCATCCTGAACGCCGAAGCCTTCAACAAGGGCCAGGGCAAAACCGCCGACGATATGGGCGTGAAGGCGGTCGATACGCGCACGTTGCGCATCGATCTGGAGCGGCCCACGCCGTATTTCCTGGAATTGCTGACGCATCAGACCGGCGCCCCGGTGCATCGCCCGACGGTCGAGCGTTTCGGTGCCGATTTCGTGAAGCCCGGCAATCTCGTATCCAACGGCGCGTTCCGTCTGGTCGAGAACGTGCCCAATTCGCATATCCGCCTCGCCAAGAACCCGACCTTCCATGACGCGGGCGCGGTGAAGGTCGATATCGTCAACTTCATCCCGCATCCCGATCTGGCGGCGGGTGCGCGCCGCTTCCTGGCGGGCGAGTTGCACGTCACGACCGACATTCCCGCCGACCAGATCAAGTTCCTGCGCCAGCGTCTGGGCGATCAGGTCAAGATCACGCCCTATCTCGGCACATGGTATTTCGCCTTCAACACCGCGAAGGCGCCGTTCGACGACGTGCGCGTGCGCCGCGCGCTGTCGATGGTGATCGATCGCGAGTTCCTGGCCGAACAGGTTTGGCAGGAAACGATGGTGCCGGCTTTCGGCTGGATTCCGCCCGGCATCGGCAATTACGTGCCCACTCCGGTCGAGGTCGACTACAAGGCGATGTCGCCGATCGACCGCGAGGACGAGGCCAAGAAACTGCTCGCCGCCGCGGGTTTCGGGCCCGGGGCCAAGAAGCTGAGCGTGCAAATCCGTTACAACACGACCGACAACAACCGCGCCTCGGCCGTCGCGATCGCCGATATGTGGAAGCAGATCGGCGTCGAAACCACCTTCGTCAACACCGATACGCGCACCCATTTCGCGCATCTGCGCGACGGCGGCGATTTCGACGTGGCACGCGCGGGCTGGATCGGCGATTACTCCGATCCGCAGAACTTCCTGTTCCTGCTGCAAAGCGACAACAAGGGCTTCAACTACGCGCGCTGGTCGAATCCGGAATTCGACGGCTTGATGAAACAGGCAAGCGAGGAAATCGATCTCGGCAAACGCGCGCAGATCCTGGCCCGCGCCGAAGCGATCGTCGTGCGCGAGAATCCCTATGTCGGCCTGCTGTTCTATTCGAACCGCAACCTGCTTTCGAACAAGGTCGAGGGCTATATCCCCAATCTGCGCGGCGCCAACGCGTCGCGTTACGTCTCGATCAAGAACTGATCGGACAAAGCGGCCGGAAACGACCGCATGCTCGGCTTCGTTCTTCGACGCTTCTTGAGCGCGATCCCGACTTTGTTCGTCGTCGTCACGCTCTCGTTCTTCTTGATGCGCCTCGCCCCCGGCGGCCCGTTCGATCTGGAACGGCCGCTGGAGGCGAAGATCATGGAGAATTTGCAGCGCGCCTACGGTCTCGACCTGCCGCTGCACGAGCAATATCTGCGTTATCTCGGCAATCTCGCGCGCGGCGATCTGGGCCCGTCCTTCTTCATGCGCGACTTCTCGGTCGCGCAGATTCTGATGCAAGGGCTGCCCGTCTCGATGGCGCTGGGCGGCGGCGCCATTCTTCTGGCGCTGGTCCTTGGGGCCGGCCTCGGCGCCTTCGCCGCGATGCGCCAGAACACTGGTGCCGATCACGCGGTCGTCGGCTTCGCGACCGCCGGCGTGACGATCCCCAATTTCGTCGTCGCCCCCGTGCTGCAGATCATATTCGGACTGACGCTCGCCTGGCTGCCGGTCGGCGGTTGGAATAACGGGGCGCTGCGAAATGTGATCCTGCCGGTGATCGTGCTGGCCTTGCCGCAGATCGCCGTGGTCGCGCGCATGACCCGCGCCGCGATGATCGAAACCTTGCGCGCCGACCATATCCGCACGCTGCGCTCGCTGGGGCTCGGGTCCCGCCACGTCGCCGAGCATGGGTTGCGCGCCGCCCTGCTGCCGGTCGTGTCCTATCTCGGTCCCACAGCGGCGGCGCTGCTGACCGGATCGGTCGTGGTCGAAACGATTTTCGGCCTGCCCGGCATCGGGCGCTATTTCGTCGAAGGCGCTTTGAACCGCGACTACACGCTGGTGATGGGTACCGTCGTCGTCGTCGCGGTGTTCGTGCTGGTCTTCAATCTGATCGTCGATATCCTTTACGCGCTGCTCGATCCGCGCGTGCGCTACGAATGAGCGCCGCCGGAAACGCGCTGTGGGCCGACGCGGCGCGGCGACTGCGGCGCAACCGGGCGGCGACGGCGAGCCTTGCCATGCTGATTCTGCTGGCGCTCGCCTGCGTCTTCGGCCCGATGCTGAGCGGCAACGCCTATGACCGCGTCTATCCCGATTACGTGCGCGTGCGGCCGTCGCTGCAAGCCCAGCCCACGGAAGATCTGATCGCGCCCGCAATCGAGCGCATCGCGTCGCGCTTGCGCGCCCGCGCCACGGATATCGCGCGCGACGGCGAGACGCTGAAGATCGTACTAGAAGCGCCCCGCGCCATCGACGAACGTTCGCTCGCGTTTTTCGAACGCTCCGATCTGTTCGAAGCGGCGCGCGTAACGGCGCGCGAAGACGACGGCAAGCGCCTGATCGTCGACGTGAAGTTGGAACGGAATTACTTCTTCTTCGGTACCGACGGCAACGGGCGCGATCTTCTGGCGCGCACATTGATCGCCGGGCGCGTCAGTCTCGCCATCGGCTTGCTCGCGACCTTCGTCGCCATTTCCATCGGCGTCGTTTACGGCGCCGTCGCCGGTTTCGCGGGCGGGCGCATCGACGCGCTGATGATGCGCGCGGTCGACGTGCTCTATTCCCTGCCCTTCATCTTCTTCGTGATCATGCTGGTCGTGTTTTTCGGCCGCAATTTCGTGCTGATGTTCATCGCGGTCGGGGCGGTCGAATGGCTCGACATGGCGCGCATCGTGCGCGGCCAGACGCTGAGCTTGAAGCGCCGCGAGTTCGTCGCGGCCGCCGAAACGCTCGGCGTGAGCGCCACGGGCATTCTCACGCGGCATATTGTCCCGAACACCCTTGGCCCCGTCGTCGTCTACACGACCCTGCTGGTGCCGAAGGTCATTCTGCTGGAAAGCTTCCTGTCGTTCCTGGGCCTGGGCGTGCAGGAGCCGATGACGAGCTGGGGCGTGTTGATCGCCGACGGGGCGCGCAACATCCAGGGCAACACGCATCTGCTGGTGTTCCCGGCGATCTTCCTGACGACGACGCTGTTCTGCCTCAACTTCCTGGGCGACGGGTTGCGCGACGCGCTCGACCCACGCGATCGCTGACATGGCGCCGGTCCTCGCCATTCGCGATCTCGATATCCGCTTCCGCACGGGGGCGGGCGAGTTGCACGCGGTCAAGCGCGTCTCCTTCGCGATCGACAAGGGCGAGACGCTGGCCATCGTCGGCGAATCCGGCTCGGGCAAAAGCCAGACGATGCTGGCCGCGTTGGGTTTGCTCGCCGCCAACGGAACGGGGACGGGCTCAGCCAAACTCAACGACGTCGAACTGATCGGCGCCACGCAGAAGCAGCTTGACGAGTTTCGCGGCCGCAAGGTCGCGATGATCTTCCAGGAGCCGATGACCTCGCTCGATCCGCTCTACACGATCGGCGCGCAGCTCGTGAAAGTGCTGCGCCGGCACAAGCCGATCAGCCGCGTCGCGGCGCGCGAGGACGCGGCCGCGTTGCTCGACCGCGTGAGCATCCCCGATGCGGCCGCAAGGCTCGATTCCTATCCGCATGAAATGTCGGGCGGGCAGCGCCAGCGCGTGATGATCGCGATGGCGCTAGCGCACGGGCCCGATCTGCTGGTCGCCGACGAACCGACCACGGCGCTGGACGTGACGATCCAGGCCGAAATTCTGGAACTGCTCGGCGCCCTGCAACGCGAGCTTGGCATGGCGATCGCGTTCATCACCCACGATCTGGGTCTCGTGCGCCGATTCGCCAAGCGCGTGATCGTGATGCGCAACGGCGAGATCGTCGAACACGGCAACGTCGCCGAAATTTTCGCGGCGCCCAAGCACGACTATACGAAGGCATTGCTCGACGCCGAGCCCGCGGGCCGGAAAGCGCCGATCGCGGCGGAT
Source organism: Alphaproteobacteria bacterium (assembly GCA_017308135.1). Taxonomy (NCBI): domain Bacteria; kingdom Pseudomonadati; phylum Pseudomonadota; class Alphaproteobacteria; species Alphaproteobacteria bacterium. The sequence continues at coordinate 642,958 of JAFKFM010000006.1, read as the reverse complement.
GCGCCGATCGTGCTGACCGCCGACGATATCCGCGTCGAATACGAAATCCTACGCGGGATGTTCGGCCGCAGAACGCTGACGGTGAAGGCGGTCGACGGCGTATCGATCGCCTTGCGCGCGGGCGAGACGCTCGGCCTCGTCGGTGAATCCGGTTCGGGCAAATCGACGCTGGCGCGCAGTATCGTGCGCCTCGCCCCCGCGACCGGATTGGTGCGCTTCGAGGATCGCGCCTTGCTGGCGCTGACCAAGCCCGAGATGCGCCCGATCCGCAAAACCTTACAGATGGTCTTTCAAGACCCCTACGGCTCGCTGTCGCCGCGCATGAGCGTGGGCGAGATCGTGAGCGAGGGCTTGCGCGTCCACGAACCCGCGCTCACCGCCGCGCAACGCGATTCGCGCGCGGCCGCAGCCCTCGAAGAAGTGCGCCTCGACCCGGAAATGCGCCGCCGCTTTCCGCACGAATTTTCCGGCGGCCAGCGCCAACGCATCGCCATCGCGCGCGCCATCGTGCTGCGGCCCAAGCTCGTGATCCTGGACGAACCGACCTCGGCGCTCGACCGCACGATCCAAAAGGCGATCGTCGAGTTGCTGCGCGACCTACAGGCGCGGCATGGCCTGGCTTATCTGTTCGTCAGCCACGACCTTGCCACCGTGCGCGCGATGGCCGACCGGATCGCCGTGATGAAGGACGGCAAAATCGTCGAGGAAGGGGCGACCGAAACGCTGCTCGCCAACCCGCGCGCGGATTACACGCGACGGCTGCTGGCGGCGGCTTTTACGGGGAAAGTGGAGCGGGTGAAGGGAATCGAACCCTCGTCGTAAGCTTGGGAAGCTTCTGCTCTACCATTGAGCTACACCCGCGAACCGTCCGGGAAGATAGGCGGCGCTCGGGTTTTTCGCAAGCCGGTCCGGCTTGACAGAAATCGGGGGCGGGAATAGTTTCGCCCTCACGTGACGATTTGGGCCGGCCGGCTTGCGGGGTCACGTTAATCCTCCCGCTAAAAGGTCGGTGCCGGAAGTCCCGGAACCCCTCGCGGTTCCGCCCGAAAGCCCCGATCCCACGGTCGGGGTTTTGTCGTTTTGGGGGTTTCTTCCGATGCCGGCCAACAAGTCCGATACGATCCGCAAATCCTGGCGCGCCGCTACGCGCGTGGTGCGCGAAGGCACGCACCGTTCCGAATGGTTCGAGACGAGCGAGGCGCTCTATCTCAATTCGGGCTTCGTCTACGACAGCGCCTTCGACGCCGAAGCGGCCTTCTCGTCGAAGACGCCGCCGAAGGATCAGCGCTTCGTCTATTCGCGCTTCGGCAACCCGACTAATCAGATGCTGGAAAAGCGCTTGGCCGCGTTGGAAGGCGCCGAAGCCTGCAAGGTCACGGCATCGGGCATGGCGGCGGTGTTCGCCGCCCTCGCTTGCCAATTGAAGGCGGGCGATCGCATCGTTTCGGCGCGTGCGCTGTTCGGCTCGTGCCATTACATCGTGACCGAGCTGCTGCCGCGCTGGGGCATCGAGTCGGTGCTGGTCGACGGCGCGGATCTCGACCAATGGAAAACGGCGCTGTCCAAACCCGCGAAGGCCGTGTTCCTGGAAACGCCGTCGAACCCGATGCTCGATCTGGTCGATATCAAAACCGTATCGAAGCTCGCGCATAAGGCCGGTGCTTGCGTCGTCGTCGACAACGTGTTCGCCACGCCGATGTATCAGAAGCCGTTGGCGCTGGGGGCGGACGTGGTGATCTATTCCGCCACCAAGCATATCGACGGCCAGGGCCGCGTGCTGGGCGGGGCGGTGCTCGGCCGCCAGAAATGGATCGACGAGACGCTGGTGCCATTCCTGCGCCACACGGGCCCGACGCTCTCGGCCTTCAACGCCTGGGTGCTGCTGAAGGGCATCGAGACGCTGCCGTTGCGCGTGGAAGCGCAAACGCGCAACGCGTTGATCGTCGCCAAGCGGCTGGAGAAAGCGCGCGAGATCGAGCGCGTCTACTACCCCGGCCTCAAATCGCATCCGCAATACGCGCTCGCGCGCAAGCAGATGAAGTCGGGCTCGACGCTGGTCGCGTTCGACGTGAAGGGCGGCAAGAAAGCGGCCTTTGCTTTCCAGGACGCGCTGCAGACGATCGACATTTCCAACAATTTGGGCGACGTCAAAAGCCTGATCTCCCACCCCGCGACGACGACGCATCAACGTCTGCCGGCGGAGGAGAAGGCACGCCTGGGCATCGGCCCCGGCAGCCTGCGCCTGTCGGTGGGGATCGAAGATCCGGCCGATTTGCTGGAAGACATCGAACGCGCTTTGGCGGCGGCCCGTAAGGCGCGGTAACACAAAGCTTGAGGGGGGCTGGCACCGGCCCCCCTTCGCGGCCTATAGTGCGCCGGTCATGTACAGCGCCACGACCCGCGACATCAAAGTCACCGTCAAGCCGGTGTTTCTCGACGACCAATCTTCGCCGTCCGAGAACCATTACGTCTGGGCCTATCACGTCCGCATCGAGAATCTCGGGGCCGCGACCGTGCAATTGCGCGCGCGCCATTGGAAGATCACCGATGCGCTGGGCCGCTTGCAGGAAGTGAAGGGGGCTGGCGTGGTCGGCGAGCAGCCGATTTTGCAGCCGGGCCAAAGCTTCGAGTACACGTCGGGCACGCCGTTGGGCACGCCGTCGGGCATCATGGCCGGCACGTATCTGATGGAAACGCCGGACGGCGATCGCTTCGATATCGAAGTGCCGGCCTTCTCGCTCGACTCGCCGCATTTCACCGCGAAACTGAACTGAAGGGACCCCCGCCCTTGAAATCCGCCCTTAAATCCGTCGTTACCAAGCGCGCGCGCCCGACGCGCGAAGCCGCCCAGGAAGCCGTCCGCACGTTGATCGAATGGGCGGGCGATGATCCGATGCGCGAAGGCCTGCTGGGCACACCCGAACGCGTCGTGCGCGCCTACGAGGAATGGTTCGCCGGCTACAACGAAGATCCGGTCGAGCTGCTGAAGCGCACCTTCGAGGAGACCGAAGGCTACGACGAGATGGTCGTGCTGCGCGACGTGCGCTTCGAAAGCGTGTGCGAACATCACCTCGCCCCGATCCTGGGCACGGTGCATGTCGCCTATCTGCCCGCCAAGCGCGTGGTCGGCATCTCCAAGCTCGCGCGCGTCATCGACGTCTACGCCAAGCGGATGCAGATCCAGGAAAAGATGACCGCCCAGATCGCCAACACGATCGAAGAAGTGCTCCAGCCCAAAGGTGTGGCCGTCGTCGTCCAGGCGCAGCACCAGTGCATGAGCACGCGCGGCGTGCACAAGACCGGCGTGTCGATGGTGACGAGCCGCATGCTCGGCGCCTTCCGCGACAACGAATCCACGCGCCGCGAATTCCTGGCGATCGTCGGGGCGCCGCGCGACAACGGCGCGAACGGCTGACCGCACGATGACCACCGCGCAGAATTCGGTCGCGTTCCTGGAGCGTCTTGTCGCGCATCGTACGGTCAGCCGGGATTCGAATCTCGGGCTGATCGAAGATGTGCGCGGCTATCTCGCCGGACTCGGCATTCCCGCGCGCGTCGTGCCCAACGAAGACGGCACCAAAGCCAATCTGGTCGCGACGATCGGCCCGATGGTCGAGGGCGGCTTGATCCTGTCCGGCCATACCGACGTGGTGCCCGTGGATGGCCAGCCCTGGTCGACCGATCCTTTCAAGCTGACCGAGAAGGACGGGAAGCTCTACGGCCGCGGCGCGTCGGACATGAAGGGCTTCATCGCCGTGGCGCTGGGCCTCGCCCCCGAATTCGCCAAGCTGAAGCTCGAACGCCCGATCCATTTCTGCTTCTCGTATGACGAGGAAGTCGGCTGCTTCGGCGCCCCCCATGCGATCGCGCTGTTCGGGCGCGAATTGCCGCGCGCGTCGGTGTGTTTCGTGGGCGAACCCACGATGATGCGCGTGATCGTCGCGCATAAGGGCATATGCTCCAACATCGCCCATGCGCGCGGGCTGGAAGCGCATTCCAGCGCCCCGCATCTGGGCAGCAACGCGATCGTCCATATGGGGCGCTTTCTTGCTTTCCTCGACGAACTTCAGCGCGAATTGATCGAAGACGGCCAGAAACACGCGATCCCGGGAATCGATTTCGATCCGCCCTACACGACCGTCGGCATCGGCCGTATCGACGGCGGTACCGTGGTCAATATCGTGCCGCGCGATTGCCATCTGAATTGGGAGTTGCGTCCGCTGCCCGGCGTCGACGCCGAGGCGATTTACGCGCGCGCCGTCGCCAAAGCCGCCGAGATCGATGCGGCGATGAAGAAGGAATCGCGCGAGGCGCATTTCGAAGTTTCGAAATACGCCTGGATTCCCGCCTGCAAGCCGGAGCATGACGGGCTGGCCCAGAAACTCGCCTGCGAGATGACCGGGGCGAACACCGTTTCCGCCGTCGCCTTCGGCACCGAGGCGGGGCAATTCCAGGAAGCCGGTATCTCCACCGTCATTTGCGGCCCCGGCGATATCGCCGTCGCGCACAAGACCGACGAATACACGACGCGCGACCAGCTCGCCCAGTGCGAGGCCTTCCTGAAGAAACTGGCGCGATGGGCGCAGAACCCGCGCTGAGGATCGAGACCCTTGCCGAACAGCTGCGCGCCTTGGGCGTGCGGCCGGGCGATGTGCTTATTCCCCATGTCGCGATGCGCGATTTGGTTCCGGTCGAGAACGGCCCCAAAGGCGTGCTCGCGGCGTTGCGCCGCGCGGTCGGCGCCAACGGCACGCTGCTGTTCCATGTGCCTTGCGAAACTTCGGGCAATGTCGCCGAGGCCGATCAACGCATCGCCGTGGGCCGCCAGATGGCCGGCGGCGACGGCTTCGATCCGTTGAAGGGCCCGCCGCGCGGCCGCTTGGGCGAATTCGCGCGCGCGGTGATTGCCGATGCGGACATGAAGATCGCGGCGCACCCGGCCGCGCGTTTCGCCGCCACCGGCAAACAGGCCGTGAAGCTGCTGGAGCCGATGCCGTGGGACGATCCGCTGGGGCCGGACTCGCCGCTCGACCGGCTTTGCGCGCTGCAAGGCAAGGTGCTGGATTTCGGTGTCGATACCGCGACGCTGACGATCGGATCGCTCGCCGATTACTACGCTGTGCCCCGCAGCCGCGCGATAATCCTGCGCCATTACCGGACGCGCGAGAACGGCAGAAGCTTCGTGCGCAGCGTGCGCCTGCTCGACGACAAGGACGAGCATCGCTACGACGAAGGCTTCGACGCCGCCAAGCGTCAGAATTTCGCGAAGACCGGCAAGCTGGGCCGCACGCAAGCGACGCTGTACGAGGCCGCACCATTGCTGCGGTATCTATCGCGCAAATTCGGCGGGCCGGATCTTTTCCGCACCGTGTTGCGCGTCTACGAACCGGTTACGCCGGCGCGGCGCTAGCGTCCTTGTCCTTCGCCGAGCTTTGCAGCGCGTGGAGCTTGGCGTAGAGCCCGCCGCGATTCAGCAATTCGGCATGGCTGCCGAATTCGATCAGACGGCCGTCTTCGATCGCGCAGATGATGTCGGCGTCCACGATGGTCGACAGGCGATGGGCCACGACGATCGTCGTGCGCCCCTTCATCAGCGTGGCGAGCGATTGCTGGATCAAGCGCTCCGATTCGTTGTCGAGCGCCGACGTCGCTTCGTCCAGCAGCAGGATCGGCGCGTTCTTCAGGAACGCGCGCGCGATCGCCACGCGCTGGCGCTGGCCCCCGGAAAGCTTCGAGCCGCGTTCGCCCACCACGGTCATGAAACCGTCGGGCAAGGCTTCGACGAAGTCGAGCGCGCCGGCGATGCGCGCGGCCTCGCGGATTTCCGCGTCGGTGGCGCCCGGCTTGCCGTAGCCAATATTGGCGCGGATCGTATCGTGGAACAGGCTGGTTTCCTGCGTCACCAGCGCCATGTTGGCGCGCAACGAATCCAGCGTCAGGTCTCGGATATCGTAACCGTCGAGCGTCACGCGGCCGTGATCGACGTCGTAGAAACGCGGCAGAAGATTGAGGATCGTCGTTTTGCCGCCGCCTGACGGGCCGACCAGCGCCACCGTCTTGCCCGCCGGAATGCGCAAGGTGAGACCATCGAGCGCCTTGCGATCCTCGCGATAGGAGAAGGTGACGCCTTCGAAACGGATTTCGCCCGCGACCTTGCCGAGCGTGGCCGCCCCTTTGCGATCGACGATCTTGGGCGACATATCCTCGAGCGCGAAGACGCGCGCGGCGGCGGCGAGGCCTTCCTGCAGCGTGTTGTTGAGGTTGGCCACGCTCTTGATCGGCTGATAGGCCATCAACAGCGCCGTGATGAACGAGAAGAACGTGCCCGGCGTGGTCTGGCCTTGGATCACCTGCCAGCCGCCGTAGAAGATCACGGCGGCGACGGCGATCGAGCCGAGCGTTTCGATGATCGGATTGGCGGCGGAGCGCGTGCGCGCGTTTTTATGCAGCAATTCGAAGATGCGCTCGACGATCGCGCGCAGCTTCGCCGTCTCCTGGTGTTCCATGAGATACGCCTTCACATGGCGGATCCCCTGGAAGGCCTCGTCGATCGTCGTCATCAGCGCGCCGACTTCGACCTGGGTGTTGTTGGAGATTTTGCGCATGCGCTTGCCCATGCGGCGTACGGGCAGGAACGCCATTGGGAACACCACGAAGGCGATCAGCGCCATGCGCCAATCCTGCCAGAACATCAACGCGACCAGGAACACGACGGTCAGCGAATCCTTCGACAGACCGACCAGCGATTGGGTGATCGCCGCGCGCATCAGCGCCACGTCGTGCGTCAGGCGGATGCCCAATCGCGCGGCGGGATTGTCGTTGAAGAAGGCGAGATCGGCGCGCACGGCTTGCGCGAATAGTTTGATCTGCAAATCGGAGATGATGCGCTGCCCGACATAGTTGAGCAGCACGCCCTGGAAATAGGTCGCGACACCCTTGATCAGCGCCGCCAGGATCACCGCCAGCGGGATGAGGTAGAGCATGGCCGTGTCGCGGGCGACGAACACCTTGTCGAGCACCGGCTCCATCAGCCAAGCATTCGCGGCGGTCGCGGCGGCGGCCAAAGCCATGCACAGGATCGACAGCGCCACCCGGCCCCAATGCGGGCGCACATGGTTGGCGATGAGGCGGGTCAGCAGACCGCGCGTGCTCTGGTCGGCAAGGATCGGGATACTCACGGGATCGGGCTTATCCCACGGAATTGCGGCGAAATCCCACCGATAAACGGTGACCTCCCATCGGACCGTATATTGTGCCGGGCCGAAACATGGTTAACGCCGCTTAATGCATAGGAATAAAAGGCTATTCTCCCGTTTTGTTCGCGTCCGGTTCGGGCCGATGCGAACGACTCGGGGCGAATCGGGTATTTAGATTTCGAGTCCGGGGCCAACCCCAAGACTCGGTATAGGGTGGGCTCTTAAACTTGTACTTTAAGAGTCGCCTTGTTATGCTTGTTTCACCTTTGTACCTGATCGGGAACGCCGATCCGGGCGGGGTCCGGCGCGCTAAATCTGGGGCCTGTGGATAAAAACGGCAATGCTGAACGAACGTCTCGACCAGTTGCAGGACTACCCCTTCGCGCGGCTTAACGCGCTGATCGCCGACATCACGCCCAAGGCCAATATCGCACCCGTCGCCATGTCGATCGGCGATCCGCAAGGCCAGCCGCCCGACTTCGCGATCAAAATCATCGCCGACCATGCCGACAAGTGGAACGGCTACCCGCCGGTGATCGGCACGTTCGAATTGCGCACGGCGATCAAAACCTGGCTCGACCGGCGTTACGCGCTGCCGCGCGACCTGATCGATATCGAAACGCAGATCGCCCCCGTGGCGGGTACCCGCGAAGGCCTGTTCATCGTCGCCCAGCTGGCCGTGAACGGCGCCAAGAACGGCCAAAAGCCCGTCGCGTTGATGCCCAATCCGTTCTACCAAGTTTACAACGCCGCGGCGGTGATGGCGGGGGCGGAGCCCGTCTACCTCACCACCACCGAGGCGACCGGCTTCCTGCCCGATCTCGACGCGATCCCGGAAGACACGCTGAAGCGCACGGCGCTGTTCTATCTGTGCAGCCCCGGCAATCCGCAAGGCGCCATCGCGTCGATCGACTACATCAAGAAGGCGCTGGGCCTCGCGCGCAAATACGACTTCCTGCTCGTGATGGACGAGTGCTACGCCGAGCTCTACTACACGCCGGCCGCCCCCCAAGGCGGGCTTCAGGCCGCGTTGGCGCTGGGGCCGGGCAAAGACGGCCATCCGCTCGACAATCTCGTGTGTTTCCACACGTTGTCCAAGCGCAGCTCCGCCGCCGGGATGCGATCGGGCTTCGGCGTGGGCTCGCCCACGACGATCAAGCTGCTCAACCGGCTGCGCAGCTTCTCCTGCGCCGCCCAGCCCTTCCCGATTCAGGCCGCGTCGGCCGCGTTGTGGGCCGAGGAAGATCACGCCATCGCGACGCGAGCGGCCTATGCCCAGCGCATGGAATCGGCGCAGCGCCATCTGGGCAAGCTGCCCGGCTTCTACGCGCCCAAGGGCGGCATGTTCTTGTGGATCGAAGTCGGCAACGGCGAAGAAGCCGCGCGCAAGCTATGGCGCGACGCCGCGATCAAGGTTCTGCCCGGCGAATATCTGACCAAGCCGGAAAAAGACGGCACGAATACGGGGCGCGCCTATATCCGCGTCGCCCTCGTTCACGATTACGAAACCTGCGATGCGGCACTCTCCCGTATGGCGCAGGTTCTTGGATGACATTGGAGCGATAGATGGCCATCGCAACGCGCATTTCCGGCGGACTTCTTCCCGAAGGGGCGGGCGCTTTCCTGCGCCGGCGCATCGCGGAGATCGCGGGCACGGCCGCGATCGTGATCGCGGCGCTGATCGTCGCGGCACTCGCCACCTATTCGCCCGAAGACCCGAGCTTCAGCCACGCGACCGACAAGGCGCCGTCGAACATCCTGGGCCATGCGGGTGCGTCGATCGCCGACATCCTGTTCCAGACGTTGGGCCTCGCCGCCGCGTTGATTCCGCTCGCGTTGCTCGGCTGGGGCTGGCGCTTGATCCGGTCGCGCAGCCTGCCCTTGTGGGGTTTGCGCGTGACGCTGCTGCCCGTGACCGTGCTGCTCGCCGCGATGGCGCTGTCCACCTGGGCCGCCCCCGCCGGCTGGCCGCGCCCGCTCGACGGCGGTTTGGGCGGCGTTGTGGGCCGCTTGTTCCTGGCGCAGTTCTTGGCGCTGGGTGCGGATCTGGGCCACGGCGCGGACGTTCTCGCCTGGGGGGCCGCGTTGCTCGCGACCTTGGGCTTCGTCTTCGGCCTTGCCATCACCTGGGGCGAATATCGCACGGCGGCGTGGGCCAGCGGCGTGGCCGCCCGCGCGATCGGGCAAGGCACGGCAACGATCGTCGCGTTCTTCTCGGCGCTGGTCGCGAAGATCCGCCTGGGCGATCCCGCCAAGGCGCGCGCGCGCGAAAAGCGCGAGATGAAGCGCAGCCGCGCCGAGCCTTCCTTCGACGGGTCGGCCGATCCCGAACCGGAGATCGAGGAAGAACCCGAGATCGAGAAGCCGCGCCTCCCGCCGGCGCAGTTGGTCGAGCGCAGCGCCCCGGTCGAAAAGCCGAAGGCCGAGCCCAAGAAGAAGCCCAAGCAAGCGGCCCTCGATCTGGCCGTGCAGGGCGAGTATCTGCCGCCGTCGATCGACCTGCTGGCCAAGCCCAAGGTCGCGAAGATCGCCAGCGTCGACGAAGGCGCCTTGGCCCAGAACGCGCGCTTGCTGGAAAGCGTGCTCGACGATTACGGCGTGAAGGGCCAGATCGTGAAGGTCCGTCCCGGCCCGGTCGTGACGCTCTACGAACTCGAACCCGCCCCCGGCACCAAGGCCGCGCGCGTGGTGGGTCTGTCGGACGATATCGCGCGATCGATGTCCGCACTCGCCGTGCGCGTCGCGGTCGTGCCGGGGCGCAACGTCATCGGCATCGAACTGCCCAACGCCGAACGCGAGACCGTCTATCTGCGCGATCTCCTCGAACAAACGTTGGAGGACAAGCAGAACGGCATCCTCAATCTGGTACTCGGCCGCGATATCGGCGGCCAGCCGATCATCGTCGATCTCGCCCGCATGCCCCACTTGCTGATCGCCGGTACGACCGGCTCGGGCAAGTCGGTCGCGATCAACACGATGATCCTGTCACTGCTCTACAAGCTCACACCGGGCGAATGCCGCTTCATCATGGTCGATCCGAAGATGATCGAATTGTCCGTCTATGACGGCATTCCCCATCTTCTGTCGCCGGTCGTCACCGACCCCAAGAAGGCCGTCGTGGCCCTCAAATGGGCGGTCAAGGAAATGGAAAGCCGCTATCGCGCGATGTCGAAACTCGGCGTGCGCAATATCGCGGGCTACAACCAGCGCCTGGCAGATGCGCGCAAAAACGGCGAAGCGTTGACGCGCAAAGTGCAGACCGGCTTCGACGAGGCGGGCAAGCCGGTGTTCGAGGATCAACCCCTCGACATGACGCCGCTGCCCTTCATCGTCGTCGTGGTCGACGAAATGGCCGATTTGATGCTGGTCGCGGGCAAGGACGTCGAATGGGCGGTGCAGCGCCTCGCGCAGATGGCGCGTGCGGCCGGCATCCATTTGTTGATGGCGACGCAACGCCCGTCGGTCGACGTCATCACCGGCACCATCAAGGCGAACTTCCCGACGCGTATTTCGTTCCAGGTCACCAGCAAGATCGACAGCCGCACGATCTTGGGCGAACAAGGTGCTGAACAGCTGCTGGGCCAAGGCGACATGCTGTATATGGCCGGCGGCGGGCGCATCACCCGCGTCCACGGCCCGTTCGTGTCCGACCGCGAGGTCGAGCATGTCGTCCAGCATTTGAAAGCGCAGGGCGCCCCGGCTTACGTCGACGAAGTCACTGAGGACGAGGAAGCGCTTGCGGCGCTGGACGGCGGCGGCGACGCGATGGGCGGCGGTGGCGGCGGCGGTTCGGGCGACGATCTTTACGATCAAGCCGTGGCGCTGGTCGCGCGCGAGCGCAAATGCTCGACGAGCTTCATCCAGCGCCATTTGCAGATCGGCTACAACCGCGCGGCGCGCATCGTCGAGAAGATGGAAGCCGAAGGCGTGGTCAGCTCGGCCAACCATGTCGGCAAGCGCGAAGTGCTGGCCCCGAAGGGCGATTACGCGGCGTAAAGATCGGCCGGGTTGGCGACGCGCTTTTCAAGCGCGGCTTTGAGCTTGCCCAAGGCGCGCGCCTCGATCTGACGCACGCGTTCCTTCGACACGCCCAGGCGCGTGCCCAGCGTTTCGAGCGTCACGCTTTCGTCTTCGTCAGCGAGGCGCCGCGCGGCGATCACCGCGCGTTCGCGCGGGGACAGATCGCCCATCGCCTCGTGCAGCAAGCGCACGCGCGCGTCGCGGTCGTGCCACGACATCGCGTCGGCTTCGGGGTCGGCGCGTTCATCGGCGAGCGATTCGCCCCAGCTGCGCGTCGACCCCTCGTCGCCCGCGACGGGCGCATCAAGCGAACGGTCGCCACCCGACATGCGGCCTTCCATTTCGATCACGTCGCCGATCGTCACGCCCAACTCCTGGGCGACCTTGGCGCGCGTCACATCGGTCATCGCCTCGCCGTTGCGATCGCCCAAACGCGCGCGCACGCGGCGCAGATTGAAGAACAGCGATTTATGCGCGGCCGTCGTGCCGGTGCGCACGATCGACCAATTGCGCAAAACGAAATCCTGGATCGCGGCGCGGATCCACCATTGCGCATAGGTCGCGAAGCGCACGTCGCGCGACGGCTCGAACCGCGCCGCCGCTTGCATCAGGCCGATATGGCCTTCCTGGATCAGATCGCCGACCGGCAGGCCGTAATGGCGGAATTTGAGTGCCGCCGACACGACCATGCGGCTATAGGCGCCGATCAATTCGTCGAGGGCGGCTTGATCGCCCGATTCGCGCCAACGTTTGGCGAGATCGAGCTCGCGTTCGCGCGCGAGCAATTTGGTCTTCATCGCCTTGCGGATGAAGCGGATATTCGCGGCTTGCGTGGCGGTGTCGTCCAAACGGGCCATGATGCGTATCTCCGTGAAGAAATACGCCGGGTTCCCCAGGATGGATCACTGCCCGGTTTGCAGCATTTCGACGATTTCGCCCCGGTTCGTCACGCAGGCCGCGACGATGGCGCCCGGCGTTTCGCCACAAAGGGTTAGCGTATAGGGGCCGTCCGGGGTCCGGGTCTTTTCGGGGGCGTGGCCGCGTACGATGCGCTGAAACCCCTCGAACGGCGCGTCGATTTTGGCGAAGTCGCCGCTGCCCCACCACAACGCGTCGCCCTGGGCGGCCAGCGGCCGGCCCAGATCCAACCCCGCCGACACGAACAGCAAACGGCCCAGATCGTCATGCGCGGCGCGGCGCAAGGCCAGCATCACGTCGCGATGGCCGCCGCGCGCTTCCATCGCCGCGCGCAATTTGGCGGTCCAGCGCGCGATCGAGGTCGCCCCCGCCCCGCAGGCCTGCAGCCCCTCGCGCGGGTCGACGCCGTAGGACGTGAGCGTCGCCTCCAGCCCGCGCGCCAGCATCCAGGTCAGGATATCGCGCGGGTTGACGGCGAAATGGAGCTGCAGCGTTTTCTGCCACATCTCTTCCTGGGCGCCACGCAGCATGACGAAATCGGCGGCGAAGAAACCGGGCATGGCGATGAAGTCGCGCCGGAAAGCGACCAGCGCGTCGAGCACGCCGGCGGCGTCGGGACCGGGCCCCAATAGATTGCCGAGATGGACGATCCGGTCGCCGGGTTCGACGCGCTGCGCGATCTCGTCATAAAGCTCGGCCAGTGCGGCGGCATTGCCGCGCACCGCGCCGATCGCCCAGACGCGGCCCACGCGCTTCAGCGTCGCGAAGCGTTCGCTTTTGGCCGGCGTCGCCGGCGAGGATGTCCCCCGAGTCGCCATCGCCCGAAGATAGCGCAATTCGGGGGTCGGCGAATCGGGCGGATCGCTTACCCGCCGCCGGCCTTGGCGACGAGCTTGGTCGCCTTCTCGGTCGCATCCTTGGCTTTGACGAGCAGTCTGCCGATCGACTCGCCATTCTCGCGCGAGTCTTTGACGGCGGCGTTGGCGGCTTTCAGCGCGGCGAGCGCCTCGGCCATACCGGACCCCGACAAGCCTTTCCTAACCGCGTCGAGATAGGCCAATTCCGCCGCGCGCCGGTTTTCCGTGATTGCCGAGCGCTGGTCGTCGTCTTCCGCGGCCGCAAGATCGGTCTTGTAATTCTTTTTGACAGAGATCCAGTTCGCCGTGACGGCGGCAATGTTTTCGTTGCTTTGAGTCGGCATCATCCGGCCTCCGGAGTCGCGTGGTTATTTTCCGTTTTCGATAGCGCGAATACGATCGACCGCTTCTTTCATTCGCAGAGCCATGGCGAGCGCATCATCGACGGTGAATGCGTGGCGCTTCCCAAGGCTTTCATGGGCAGCGGCGAGTTTCTCGATCGCTTTTTCGAGCGTGGCGTTGGCATCCGCGATCGCGTCGGCCTTCGCCGCCGCGCGGAATTTCTCGAATCCCGCCAATGCCCAAGCGATCCGCTGACGGCGTTGTTGATCGGGTGTCCCTTGGATCGAAGCACCCGCGAGCAGGCCATTCAAATCCTTCACCGGCACGAACCCTGCCAGTTCCGCCACGCGGATGAGGGCCGCAGTCTGATCGACGAGGCCCAAAGTCACGGCGTTATCGGTGAGTTCATCGCGATCGGATTCATTTGCGCTCCGATTCGCGGTCACATACGGCCGTTCCTTTTCGATCGCTTTCTTTAGTGTCGTCAGCGCTTCTTCGACAATCCGATTCGCCGCGAGAATCTCGCGCCGCTGGCGTTCTTCGGCATAAAGCGTCGCCGCCTCGGCGAACGCGGCGCCGACGGTGTTCGCGATCAACGGTACGGCGCCGCCAGTGGCCGCGTTGACGGCGGCCACCAGGCCATTCGTCTTTCCGACAAGATCGCCGACGGCCTTGCGTATATCGGCGCCGGGGTCACCCGCAGCGAGCGCCGCCATTTCACCGTAAGTCGCCGCGAGTGCCGATAACGAGTCTTCGCGCCGCTTGAGAATGACCGCGATTTCAAGACGCTTTCGATTGGCGGTCTGATTCGGCGGATCGAATGCTTTCTGCGTCTTGATGCCGGCAGTGTCCGCTTTCGCAAGCAGTTCGGCCGCCGCGTTTCGCTCGCCCCCGGCGACGAAGTCGATGCGCGCGGCGGCGGCTTCGGCGGCCCCGTTCGTCGCGGCGATCTTGCCCGCATCGGCGAGTTTGATCGCGGCCGCTTTGTCGACTTGCGTGCAGGCGGCGAGCGCCGCGAGGACCGCACATAACGCCGCGAATTTCGACATCGAACGCCGAACGCCCATGCCCGCCCCCTCGCGCATAAGATTTTCGATATTTATTTATGAATAACACACGTCATAAGAGAGTCAATCGGCATAAGAAAACCCCGCCGGTCGCCCGGCGGGGTTTCGTATTCGACGCGCGGCTTAAGCCTTAGGCGGCTTTGAGCATCGCTTCCAAGCGCTGCACGGCCGTCTCTTCCGAGATCTTCTCGACGGCGGCGAATTCGCGCACCAGACGATCGAGGGCCGCCTGGTACATCTGGCGTTCCGAGAACGACTGGTCGGGCTGGCCGGCGTTGCGGAACAGGTCGCGCACGACCTCCGCGATCGCCTTGGGATCGCCCGAATTGATCTTGGCTTCGTATTCCTGGGCGCGGCGGCTCCACATCGTGCGGCGCACGCGCGCGCGCGCCTTCAACGTGGCGAGCGCGTTGGTCATTTCCTTCTTGGTGCACAGGCGGCGCAGGCCCGACGTCTTGGCCTTCATCGTCGGCACGCGCAGCGTCATCCGGTCCTTGTCGAACTGGATCACGAACAGGCGTAGCTTGTGGCCCGCGATTTCCTGCGTTTCCAGGCCGGTGATCTTGCCCACGCCATGCGTCGGGTAGACCACGTGATCGCCAACCGCGAAGCCCAGATCGTCCGTCTCGCGTACCACTTTTTTCGCAACCGTCATGTGAGCCGAAACTCCTTCCAAGCACCCATTCATTGACCCCCCGACGCGCTGCCCCCGGCTCGCTGGGGACAGAAAACCCGACACCCGGGAATGCCTATTTCCAAGGCATTCCAAGCTGTTGAGGCTCTGTCGCCTGAATTTCAGGCGACGCCGCGATATGTGACGGGCTTAAAGCCCGAAACGCCCCTTCCGGGGCCAGGGGTGCTGCAAAAATGCCGCAGCCCGATGGGAAAGAAGCTATCACAAAAATGGTGAAAAATCACGCCCGACACCCGCGTTTTTCGCAAGGGACGGCTATGCGAAGACGGATTCTTCGCTTGACTCTCGGTGTGTGTGGTAAAATTTTACCGTTTAACCGCCGGGCTTTTCGCTAAAATACTTTTCGAATTTGCCTTCTTCGGACCGGACATCGTCGGCCCCCGGCAAGGCGTCCTTCTTGCGGGTGATGTTCGGCCATTTCTCGGCATATTCGGTGTTCAGCGCCAGCCATTTGGACGCGCGCGGATCGGTATCCGGCACGATCGCTTCGGGCGGGCATTCCGGCTCGCAGACGCCGCAATCGATGCACTCGTCGGGCTTGATGACGAGCATGTTCTCGCCTTCATAGAAGCAATCGACGGGGCACACTTCAACGCAGTCGGTGTACTTGCACTTGATGCAGGTATCGGTGACGACATAGGTCATCGCAATCGCTCTCTTCGAACCGGACGAGGCGTCGGGTTAGCACGCACCCCGGCGGCGGGCAACCCCACTCGAACTCGGGTCAATTTGAAGGGAATAGATCGGTGTAGAGCAGCGCCGCCTCTTCCGCCCCGCCGCGCCGTTCGCCCAGCGCCTCGACCCGCACGGTACGCAGCTTCGATCCCTGGCTGAAGGTCAATACGTCGCCCACCTTCAGCGGATGGCCTTTGTCCAGGCGATGGCCGTGGCCGCGCACGCGGCCCTTCTCGCAGGCTTCCTGCGCGAGCGCGCGCGTGCGGAAAAATCGCGCGTGCCACAGCCAGATATCCAGGCGAATCCGGGGCGTCGTCGCGGTCACGGGCCCCACTTCATGGATCGACCAATTTCCCCAAAGCGGCGAAAGGCGAATCCGTGTCGATCGTCTTTTCGGGCCGCGCTTTACGCGGCCGCTTGGCGACGAACTTGACCGCGTCGCCGTCGCGCACCGCGCGATAGCCGAGTGCGGCGACCACCGCCGGCAGGGCGACGGCATCGCAATCGACCAGCTTCGCCAAGGCCGGGTCGAGCGCGAAGGCCCCGCGTTTGGAAAGGGCGGCCAG
The DNA here is from genome assembly GCA_017308135.1 of Alphaproteobacteria bacterium. Taxonomy (NCBI): domain Bacteria; kingdom Pseudomonadati; phylum Pseudomonadota; class Alphaproteobacteria; species Alphaproteobacteria bacterium. The sequence continues at coordinate 626,623 of JAFKFM010000006.1, read as the reverse complement.
CACTTGCGACATTTTGTCCAAGCGGTCGGCGCGCACGCAAAGCGGTCCGGCGGGGAAATAGAGACACGCGGCCATCGCTTCGTCCGACGCCGCCGCGCGCGGAAGGCTCGCCCGCCCGCCTTGCGTGAGCGGCACGGGCTGGCCGCGCCAGACCGACCACAGCAAGGCGCGCAACTTGGTGCCCGCCTGATCCTTCAACGCGGGCACATAGGCGCCGAAGCTCGCGAATTTCACGCCTTCGCGCACCAGCGAACCCAGCGCCGCCTTGTCCAACGCCGTTTCGCCCGCGACCGCACCCAGAGCCGCGACCAGTTGGAACGCAAGGCCGCGCGCCGCCCCGGTCAACGCCGCATCACGCAAGCGGAACAAGGGGGCGGCATGAGCGCGCAAATGATCGGCGAGGAATTTCGCCAAGCGGCGCTGGACGAGCTGTCGTTGCGCGGGCTCCAACAGATCGGCGCGCGCCAACACGATCTCCGGCTCCAGCGCCGTCGGGCCGGGGGCAAGACGCGCGACCAACTGCCCGCGCCAGAGGATGCGCGCCTGTTGATCGAGCGCGAATTGCGCATCGGCGTCGTCGGCGAACATCGCCACGCGCGCGGCGGCGTCGCGGCGCAAGGCGCGATTGGCGGCGGCGCGCACCTTTTCCGCCCCGCCCGCAAGGCTGGGATCGGGGATGAACTCGAAGCCGCGCAACTGCCCCGCATGCACGCCTTCGACCGCCACCTCGCCCGCCGCCGACACGCTGGCGAGAAGCTCGTCGCCGTCTTCCAGCTTGCGCACCAGCACGGCGTTGCGCCGGTCGACGAAGCGCTGCGTCAAACGCTCGTGCAGCGCATCGGACAGCCGGTCTTCGACTTCGCGCGCGCGATCCTGGAACGTCGCGGCATCGGCCAGCCAATCTTCGCGATGTGACACATAGGTCCAAATGCGGATGCCCGCGATGCGCTCCAGCAGCTTCTCGATATCGCCTTGGGCGTCGTCCAGATCGGCGATGCGCTTGGCGACCCAATCGGGCGGCAAACGGCCGGGCTTCTCCGCCAGATGCCCGAAGATGCGCGCTTGCAGCCGCGTATGCGCATCCGACATCGCCTTGCGGAAATCGGGAATACGCGCGACGTCCCACAGCAGTGCCACGCGGCCTTGCGCTTTCGCGATAACCTCCGGGTCGCGTGCCAAGGCTTGCAGCGCCTTGGTGTCGTCGGATTCGCGCACCCGGATGAGTTCGGCGCGCGAACTGCGCGCATCGAGTGTCGCCAGCAGCCCGTCCAGGCTGCGGAAATCGAGATTGGCATTGCGCCAATAGGCGTGTTCCAGTCGCGGATAGGTGTGATCCTCGATCGCACGGATCGTGTCAGGATCGAGCGCACCCATATCCGCCGTCGTGCCGAACGTGCCATCGTTCATATGCCGGCCCGCACGCCCCGCGATCTGGCCCAGCTCCGGATCCGTCAGGCGGCGCATATGCCGCCCGTCGAATTTCGCCAGCTGCGCGAAGGCCACATGGTCGATATCCATGTTGAGGCCCATGCCGATCGCATCGGTCGCGACGAGGTAATCGACGTCGCCCGATTGATAGAGCGCCACCTGCGCGTTGCGCGTGCGGGGACTTAGGCCGCCGAAGACCAGCGCGCAGCCGCCGCGCTGGCGGCGCACGAGTTCGGCGATCGAATAGACTTCGGCCGCCGAGAACGCGACCACGGCCGAACGACGCGGCAGGCGCGTGATCTTGCGCGGCCCCGTATAGGTCAACGTCGAAAAGCGCGGCCGTTCGATGAATTCGGCTTCCGGCACCAGCGACCGGATCAGGCGCTTGGCGGACGACGCCCCCATGAACATCGTCTCATCGCGCCCGCGCGCGTGCAGCAGCCGGTCGGTGAACACATGGCCGCGCTCGCGGTCGGCCATCATCTGGATTTCGTCGACCGCCAGGAACGACACGTCGCGGTCCATCGGCATCGCCTCGACGGTGCAGACGAACCAGCGCGCGTAAGGCGGGACGATCCGTTCCTCGCCCGTCACCAAGGCGACCGCGTTCTTGCCCTTGGCGGCGACGATGCGCTCGTAATTCTCGCGCGCCAGCAGGCGCAGCGGAAAGCCGATCATGCCCGACGAATGGCCAAGCATTCTTGTTACGGCAAGGTGTGTCTTGCCGGTATTGGTGGGCCCGAGAACCGCGGTGATCTTGGGACTCGCCATAGGGTGAGTTTGGGCGGGCGAGGCCCCCGGTTCAAGCGGTCTTGAGGGGCCCCGAATTGGCGCCTATATACGGCCGCAAATCCGGGGACGAACCATGAGCCAGACCGCCGAAACCCACGAATTCCAAGCCGAAGTCAGCCGCCTGCTGGAGATCGTCGCGCATTCGCTCTATTCCGAGCGCAAGGTTTTCCTGCGCGAGCTGATTTCCAACGCCTCCGACGCCTGCGACAAGCTGCGTTTCCTGGCGACGCAAGACGAGAAACTCGCCGAGGGCGGGACGGATTTCGCCATCGAATTGAAGGCTGACAAGGATGCCGGCACGCTGACCATCGCCGATAACGGGATCGGGATGGATCGCGACGATCTGATTTCGCATCTGGGCACGATCGCGCGTTCGGGCACGGCCGCCTTCATGAAGGCGCTGGACGAATCCAAGCGCAAAGACGTCGGCGCGATCGGCCAGTTCGGCGTCGGCTTCTATTCGGCCTTCATGGTCGCCGACAAAGTCGGCGTCACCACCCGCAAGGCGGGGGCCGCCGAAGCCTGGCATTGGGAATCCGACGGCAAGAGCGGCTATACGGTCGTGCCCGCCGCGCGCGACGCGCGGGGCACGGAAATCGTGCTGCATCTCAAAGACGACGCGAAGGAATTCCTCGACGCCGATACGCTCGAGGATATCGTCAAGCGCTACTCCGACCATATCGCGATTCCGATCAAGCTGGGCGAGCGCACGCTGAACCGCGCTTCGGCGCCGTGGACGCGCGCGAAGAGCGACGTGACGCTCGAGCAGCACAAGGAATTCTATCGCCACATCGCGCACGCCTTCGACGAACCCTGGGTGACGATGCATTGGCGTGCGGAAGGCAAAATCGAATATTCGGCGCTGCTTTACGTGCCCGAAACGCGCACGTCCGATCTGTTCCATCCCGACCGCAAGCACGGCGTGAAGCTTTACGTGCGCCGCGTGTTCGTCAACGAAGCGCCCGAAGGCCTGCTGCCGCGTTACTTGCGCTTCCTGCGCGGCGTGGTGGATTCGGAAGATCTGCCGCTGAACGTCAGCCGCGAGATGTTGCAGAACAACCCGGTGCTGACCCTCATCCGCCAGGGTGTGACGACGCGCGTGCTGTCCGAGCTTGAAAAGAAAGCCAAGGACGCGGCCGATTACGCCAAGTTCTGGGAGAGCTTCGGCGAAGCGCTGAAGGAAGGCATTTTCGAGGATAAGGACAACGGCACGCGCGTGCTGGGCTTGGCGCGCTTCCGCTCGACCTTGCACCAAGACGGCTGGGTGTCGCTGGCCGATTACGTGTCGCGCATGAAGCCGGGCCAGGAAGCGATCCACTACATCGCCGGCGACGACCCCAAGCTAGTCGCCAAATCGCCACATCTGGAAGGCTTCGTGAAGCGCGGCGTGGAAGTGCTGCTGCTGTCCGATCCGGTCGACGAGTTCTGGATCGCGCAGACCGACGAATTCGAAGGCAAGAAGTTCAAATCGGTCACGCGCGGCGGTGCGGATCTCGACAAGATCGCGCCCGAGGCCGACAAGAAGGACGAGGCCAAGACGGAAGAAACGCCGAGCGACGCGGCCGCGTTGATCGCGTTGTTCCGCTTGGCGCTGGGCGAACAGGTGAAAGACGTGCGCGCGTCGCAACGTTTGGCCGAGAGTGCCGTCTGCCTCGTCGCCGACGACAGCGATATCGACATCCATCTGGAACGGATGCTGCGCCAGCATAAGCAGCTCGGCTTTTCCGCCAAGCGCATCCTGGAGATCAATCCCGCGCATCCGACGATCAAGTCGCTGGTCGCGGCCCTGACCAAGGCCGAGGGCGATACGGCGGTGCAAGCGCGCTTGGGCGAAGCGGCGAGGCTGCTTTACGACCAAGCGCGGATCGTCGAAGGCGACAAGCTGGAAGATCCCGCCGCCTTCGCCAAGCGCCTATCGCAAGCTTTGGCCGACGGCTTCATCTGATGGCGGCGCGCGCGCGGCCCTCGCCCTTCGCCGCGTCGCTGCCAGCCCGTGCCGACGCGAAAGCGATGGATGCGGCGGATCCGCTGGCGCTCGCGCGCAATCTGTTCAGCCTGCCGCCGGGGGCGATCTATCTCGACGGCAATTCGCTGGGGGCCTTGCCGCGCGCCACGCCCGCGCGCTTGCAACAGGTCGTGCGCGACGAATGGGGCGGCGACCTGATCGCGTCGTGGAACAAGCATGGCTGGATCGATCTGGCGCGCCGCGTGGGCGACAAGATCGCCAAGCTCATCGGCGCCGAAGCGAATACCGTGAGCGTTGGCGACTCCACCTCGATCGCGTTGTTCAAAGTTTTAGCCGACGCACTGGCGCAAAACCCCGGCCGCAAGACGATCCTGTCGGAACGCGGCAATTTCCCGACCGATCTTTATATGGCCGAAGGGCTCGCCGCGCTGCTGGGCCAAGGCCATCGCTTGGAACTGGTCGATCGCGTCGAGAATATCGGCGACGATGTCGCCGTCGTGATGTTGACCCATGTCGATTATCGAACGGGGGCGATGCACGACATGGCGTCGATCACCGCCAAGGCGCAAGCGGCGGGCGCGCTTGCGATATGGGATCTCGCGCATTCGGCGGGCGCCCTGCCCGTCGATCTTGCCGGCGCCAAAGCCGATTACGCGGTCGGCTGCGGCTACAAATATTTGAACGGCGGGCCGGGCGCGCCCGCGTTCCTGTATGTCGCCAAGCGCCATCACGAGACTTTCCGCCAGCCGCTGCAAGGCTGGCTGGGGCACGCCGCCCCCTTCGCGTTCGAGCCGGCCTATCGCCCCGCCGCCGGCATCGCGGGGGCGACCACCGGCACGCCGCCGATTCTGTCGCTGGCCGCGTTGGAAGTCGGTGTGGATACGCTGCTGCGTTTTCCGATGGCGGAACTGCGCGCGAAGTCGCAAGCGCTGACCGAGATTTTCCGCACGCTGGTGCAATCGCGCGCAAGCGAGCTCGGCCTCGAAGGCGTTTCGCCCGCCGATCCGGAAGCGCGCGGCAGCCAAATCTCGTTCCGCCACGAACATGCCTACGCGATCGTGCAGGCCTTGATCGCGCAGGGCGTGACCGGCGATTTCCGCGCGCCCGATATATTGCGCTTCGGCTTCGCGCCGCTTTACCTGCGTTACGTCGATGCGTGGGACGCGGCGGCGTATCTGGTCGATACGATCGAGAGCCGGGCCTTCGACGACGAAAAATTCCGCCGCCGCCAAGCGGTTACGTGACGGCCGGGATTAATCGTCCGCCTGCGCCGTTCTCGGGGCATGAAAGCCAAATCCATCCCCTTGGCGCTGGCCCTGGGCGTGCTTTGCGCCGTCCCGGCCTTCGCGCAGTCGTCCTCGCCCGCCCCCGTCCCGCCGCAAGCCGATAGCCCCGAGGCGATCGCCCGTGACGGGATCGCCAAGCTGCTGCAGGCGTTGAAACTGTTCGTCGACAACCTGCCGCAATACGCGGCACCGGAGATCGACGCGCAGGGCAATATCGTGATCCGACGCTTGAACCCGCCGACCGCGCGGCGCGATACGCCGCCGCCGCGCGACGACGATTCGCTGCCGCTCTAAAACAAAAACCCCGGCGCTTGCGCGCCGGGGTTTCCATTCGCCGTATTCGGCCTTCCGGCTTACGCGGCCTTGAGCAGCCCGCGCAGCACGTAGGGCAGAATGCCGCCGTGACGGTAGTACTCGACCTCGTCGAGCGTATCGATGCGGCAGAGCAGATCCACCGTATCGACCGCACCCGAGGCGCGCTTGATGGTCAGCTTCACCGTCTGGCGCGGCTTGATGCCGTCGCCGATGCCGGTGAAGTCGCACACTTCCGTGCCGTCGAGCTTCAACGTCTGGCGCGTGACGCCGTCGGGGAACTGCAACGGCAGCACGCCCATGCCGACGAGGTTCGAGCGGTGGATACGCTCGAAGCTTTCGGCGACGACCGCCTTCACGCCCAGCAGAATCGTGCCCTTCGCCGCCCAGTCGCGCGACGAGCCGGTGCCGTATTCCTTGCCCGCGAAGATGCAAAGCGGCGTGCCGCGCGCCTTGTACTTCATCGCCGCGTCGTAGATCGACATCGTCTCGCCTTCCGGCTGAAGCTTGGCCATGCCGCCGGTCGTGCCGGGGGCCGCCTCGTTCTTCAGACGGATATTCGCGAAGGTGCCGCGCATCATGATTTCATGATTGCCGCGGCGCGCGCCGAAGGAGTTGAAGTCCACCGGACGAACCTGACGCTCGGTCAGGTATTCACCCGCCGGGCCGTCCTTCTTGATGTTGCCGGCCGGGCTGATGTGGTCGGTCGTGATCGAATCGCCCAGCAACGCCAGCGGACGCGCGCCCACGATGTTCGAGAAACCGCCCGCTTCGCGCGGCAGGTTTTCGAAATACGGCGCGAGCTTCACATAGGTGGAACCTTCGTCCCACTTATACGTCATGCCCGTGCCGCCGCCCATCTTCTGCCACATCGCGTCGCCCTTGAAGACGTTGGCGTAGCGATTGCGGAACATCTCGGCGGTCAGGTTCTTGCGGATCGTGTCCGTGATTTCCTGGTTCGACGGCCAAATGTCCTTGAGATAGACCGGGCCGTCCTTGCCCATGCCCAGCGGCTCGGTCGTGATGTCCTTCAACATCGAACCGGCCAAGGCATAGGCGACCACCAGCGGCGGCGAGGCGAGATAGTTCGCCTTCACCTGCGGATGGACGCGGCCTTCGAAGTTACGGTTGCCCGACAGCACCGAGGTGACCGTGAGGTCGCCCTTGTCGATCGCTTCGGCGACCGGGTCCGGCAGCGGACCCGAATTGCCGATGCAGGTCGTGCAGCCATAACCGGTCAGGTTGAAGCCCAGCGCGTCGAGATGCTGCATCAAGCCGGCGGCGACCATGTAGTCGGTCACAACCTGCGAGCCGGGCGCGAAGGACGTCTTCACCCAGGGCTTGGCCTTCAGGCCCTTGGCCACCGCGTTGCGCGCCACGAGGCCCGCGGCGATCAGCACCGCCGGGTTCGACGTGTTCGTGCACGAGGTGATCGCGGCGATGACGACGTCGCCGTTCTTCAGCGTGTAGCCGCCCGACGCCGCGACCGGAACGCCGTCCTTGGCGTTCTTGGGACCGAGCAATTCGGGCAGAACCTTCTCGAAGCCTTGCTTGGCGGACGACAGCGCCACCTTGTCCTGCGGACGCTTCGGACCGGCGAGCGACGGTTCGACCGTGCCCATATCGAGTTCCAGCGTGTCGGTGAACACGGGGTCGGGCGAATTGGCGTCGCGCCACATGCCCTGCGCCTTCGCGTAGGCTTCGACCAGCTTCACGCGCGACGGATCGCGGCCCGTGAAGTTGAGGAACGAGATCGTTTCCGCGTCGATCGGGAAGAAGCCGCAGGTGGCGCCGTATTCGGGCGCCATGTTGGCGATCGTCGCGCGGTCGGCGAGCGACAACGCGTCGAGGCCGGGGCCGTAGAATTCGACGAACTTGTTGACCACGCCCTTCTTGCGCAGCATCTGCGTGACGGTCAACACGAGGTCGGTCGCCGTCATGCCTTCCTTCAGCTTGCCGGTGAGCTTGAAGCCGACGACTTCGGGGATCAGCATCGACACGGGCTGACCCAGCATCGCGGCTTCCGCCTCGATGCCGCCCACGCCCCAGCCCAGCACCGCCATGCCGTTCACCATCGTGGTGTGGCTGTCGGTGCCGACCAGCGTGTCGGGATAGGCGTAGGTCGTGCCGTCGCTATCCTGCGTCCACACGGTCTGCGCCAGGTATTCGAGATTGACCTGGTGGCAGATGCCCGTGCCGGGCGGGACGACGCGGAAATTCGAGAACGCCGACTGGCCCCAGCGCAGGAAGGCGTAACGCTCGCCGTTGCGCTCGTATTCGATATCGACGTTCTTCTTGAACGAGTCCGGACCGCCGAAATGGTCGATCATCACCGAGTGATCGATGACCAGATCGACCGGCGACAGCGGGTTGATCTTGCGCGCGTCGCCGCCCATCGACACCATCGCGTCGCGCATGGCGGCGAGATCGACGACGGCGGGAACGCCGGTGAAGTCCTGCATCAGCACGCGCGCGGGGCGATACGCGATTTCGCGCGTCGACTTCTTGTCCTTCGCCCAAGCGGACATCGCCTTGACGTCGTCGACCGAAACGGTGCGGCCGTCTTCCCAGCGCAGCAGGTTTTCGAGCAGAACCTTCAGCGAGTTCGGCAAGCGCTCGATGCCGGTGATCCCCGCGGCCGCGGCCGCTTCAAGGCTGTAATAGGTGTAGGTCTTGCCATCGACCGAAAGCGTGCGGCGGGTTTTGAGCGTATCGGTGCCGAATGCGGACATCGAGCCTTACTCCTCGGTATTGGGCGGCCGTTGCGGCCCTCCCGGGACGGCGCTGAAGTAGCACGAAACCTTTAATAAGTCGAAAGCCATGCCGCATGCGGGGGTTTGCGCGGGCGCGTCAACAGCCTGTTAACCCTCGCCGGGGCAAGTTTCGGGGTCGGCCGCCCCTCCATCGGGTCCGGTCCCGGGGGGTCCCTTACGTGGTCGAATCAGCCGCCAAGACCGATATAGGGACTGAATCCCGCGTATCGCCCCGCGCGTTGGATGTCATCCGGCTGCGTTGGGTCCTGCTGGCGCTGGTGCTTTTGCTGGGGGTGGCGATCGGCTTCGTCTATGTGACGGCCGCGCGATCGGCCAACGAGCGCACGGTCGAAACCACCGCCCGCCAAGCCGCCGCCTTGGCCCGCACGCTGGAAGCCCATGCCGCGCGCAGCTTCGGTGCGGCCGATACGGCCCTGTCCGCGATGACCGAAGCGCTGGAAGGGCGCGGCGCCTTCGCGGGCGTCGATCTTCAGGCGATGATCGCCGACCGTCATAATTTCGTGCCCGGCATCCATTCGATTTTCTGGATCGACGCGGACGGCCAAGTGCGGCTCGATTCCACCGCCGTCGATGTGGCGCCGCGCGACGTTTCCAACGCGTCCTATTTCGCGGCGCATCGCGATCGTTCCGGATTGGGGCTTTATCTTTCGCCGCCGATGGCCGATCCCGACACCGGCGCGCCGGTGCTGGTCATGTCGCGCCGGCTGGAGGATGCGCAAGGCAATTTCGCCGGCGTGATCGCGGCCGCCCTCGACGCCGAATATTTCCGCGCCTACTACGCCACGCTGGATGTCGGCGTCGGGGGCGCCATCGCATTGTGGAGCGGCGACGGCATGCTGCTGATCCGCGAGCCGCACAACCCGGCGATGATCGGCCGCGTTTTCGCCGGCCAGCCTTTGCATCGCGGCCTGATGACGGGCTTGCGCGAACAAACGCATCGCGTGGTGTCGCCGCTGGACGGCGTCGCCCGGCTGCAATCCTGGCGTCGCGTCGCGGATCTGCCGTTCGTCGTTTCGGTCGCCTACGCCGAGGAATATTACATGGCGCCGATGCGCGCCGCCTTGCGCACCCAGCTGATCGCGGTCGGCGCGGGCGCGGCGATCACGCTGGCGCTGGCCTTCCTCGTCTGGTTCCAGCTGGGCCGCCACGCGCGGCTGGATGCCGAGCGGCGGGCGGGCATCGAACGCCTCGCCCAATCGCGCCGCCAATTGCGCACGGTCGTCGACACCGTGCCCGCGATCATCAACGCCAAGGATCGCGACGGCCGCTACACGTTGATGAACGCCTATCAGGCGGCGGTGTTCGGCGTGCATCCGCGCGCCACGATCGGCAAGCGCTTGTCGGACTTCGTCGCCCAGCCTTTGGCGGGCGAGGTCGAAAAGCTGGAACGCGAATTGGTCGAAACAGGCCGCGCGATCCGCGACCATGCCGAGAATTTCCCCGACGCGTCGGGGCGGATGCGGCATTTCTTGACCAACAAGATTCCGATTTTCGGCGGCGACGGCAAAGTCACGCAATTCGTGTCGGTCGCGACCGACGTGACCGCGATCCGCGAAATGGAAGCGGCGACGCGTGCCGCCGAAGCGCGCATGCGCGCGGCGATCGAATCGATTCCCGAGGGCTTCGCGATCTACGACGAAAACGACCGACTGATCGTCGCCAACCGGCCTTATGTCGAGATGTTCGCGGGCGAGACCGATCCGGTGCGCATCCAGGGCCGGACCTTCGAGGAACTCGTGCGCATGTCGCTCGCGCGCGGCGAGCCGCCGGAGCCCGGCTTCACGGCCGAAGCCTGGGTCGCCGAGCGCGTGCGCCGCCATCGCGACGGCGGCACCGGCACGCGCCTGTTGCGCATCGCCGATGGACGCACGATTTCGGTCGCCGAGCGCCACGTGCCGGGCGTGGGCATCGTCGGCATCCGCACGGACGTATCGCAATTGGTGGAAACCGAAGCCGCCTTGCGCAACGCGCGCGACGCGGCCGAAGCGGCCAACCGCGCCAAGTCGCAGTTCCTGGCGAATATGAGCCACGAATTGCGCACGCCGCTCAACGCCATCATCGGCTTCGCCGAAATGATCGAGAAGGAGATTTTCGGCAAGGTCGGCAGCCGGCGCTATATCGAATACGCCAGCGACATCGCGGCATCGGGACGGCATTTGGTCGAGCTGATCGGCGACGTGCTCGACATGTCGAAGATCGAAGCGGGGCGCTACGCGCTGGAGGAGGAGCCAATCGAGCTGGGCCCGACGATCGACGCCGCGATCGCCATCGCGCGCGGCCAAGCGCATCACGCGGGCGTGCGCGTGCAGGCGGCGGGCGACAAGCTGCGCCTGCGCGCCGACGGGCGCGCGTTGCGCCAAGTGCTGCTCAATCTCCTATCGAACGCGATCAAGTTCACGCCCAAAGGCGGGCGCGTGGACGTCGCCTGGCGTATGGCCGAGACGGGCGTGGAAATCGACGTCGCCGATACCGGTATCGGCATCGCGCAAGACGAGTTGCCGCATGTGATCGAGCCGTTCCGCCAAGCCCACGGCGTGGGACGGAGCTTCGGCGGCACGGGGCTGGGCCTTGCCATCACCAAGCGTCTGGTCGAACTGCATGGCGGGCGGCTGGAAATCGAAAGCGAAACCGGCAAGGGCACGCGCGTGCGCTTCGTGCTGCCCGCCGACCGCGTGCTGCGCGACGCGGCTTAATCCAGCTTCGGCCCCGTCCAGGCGGCGCGCGCCAGCGATTCGTGCAGATCGACATGGCCCGACGCCACGCGCGCCAGCGCCGACAACACGCCCAATTGTTCCGCCGTGAAGGTTCGGGGTTTGACGTCGAACACGCAAAACGCGCCGAGCACGAAACCGTCCGCCGTGGACAACGGCGCCCCCGCATAGGCGCGCACGAACGGCGCGCCGAGCACGGCCGGATGTTCGGCCACCAGCGGATGGATGCTGGCGTCCTCGATCACCACGGGTTTGCGGTCGCGCACGACGTATTGGCAGAAGGATTCGGCGCGGGTGGTTTCGCGGTTCGCCGGGCCGGCGACGGATTTGAGGTTTTGCCGGTTCGCCGAGATCAACGAGATCGCGGCCGCCGGCACGTCGAAATAGGTTTTCGCCCAGGCGGTCAGCCGGTCGAGGGCGGGCTCGTCGGGCTTGTCGAGCAGATTGCTCGCGGCCAGTGCATGCAGGCGCACATGTTCGAGCGCCACATCGGGCGTGAGCGGCGCCACTTCGCGGGTATCGAGCAAGCGTTCGGAAACGTCTTTGTCCATGAGTCCTACCACGCCGATTTTTCGATATGGCGGCGGGCGATAAAGGCGTAGAGGCGGCGGAACGCCGCGTCGAATTCGCGCGGCTCGTCGCCCGTATTGCGCCACGTATCGACGATTTCCTGCCAGGGAACCAGCGCGAAATGCAGCTTGTTGCGCCGTTCGCCGATGTGGCGCAACGCGACATCGACACTGCGCAAGGCGCCGGTCGCGTTGGCCAGCGTCGCATCGATCGCTTCGATCGCCGCGCGGAACTGGCCGATCGGCTCGCCCATCAGATCGACCACGCGGCGCATATCCTGAATGCCGGCGCGATCGCGCGCGCGGGCATGGGCGGCCGCATTCAAGCGTTCGCGGATCATGACCACGGCGGCGCTGCGCGCGCGCAAGACTTCGACCAGCGCCAGCCCATCGGTCAGGCGTTCGATGCGCGCCATCAATTCGCCTTTCTGCTCGGGCCGCATCTCGCAAAGGGACAGCAGGGTTTGCGTCACGCGGCCGGATTCGAGTTCGGCCACCGGATCCACGCCTTGCGCGTCGCCCAACGCCGCGGCCACCAAAGCCCGGGCCAGCCGCATTTCGGCCGCCGCGCGCTGCGCCGCGTCGGGCTTCCAGGACGCCGTGCCGTCGATGATCTCGGTCGGGATCGCATCGCCGGGCCGGATCACGCGGATCGCGCGCAGCGCCTTGGGCACGATGGACAGCAAATGTCCGTCGCGCCCTTCGGCGTCGATCGAGAAGGTTTTGCGCAGGCTGGGCAACGCGATGGCGCCGACGACGTCGCCTAGATCCATGCAGAACACCGGCGCTTGGTCGGTGTCGGGCCGGAAATGGGCGCCGGGCACGTTGAACACCCGATGCTCGAAGGAAAAATGGGTCAACGAATCGCCCGGCATCTTCACCCCCGTCCGCACAACTTCGAACCGAGGGGCGAATCGCGAGCCGGACTCGGCATCGTTTACAACTTACTTTTGATTTTGAGAATCGATGCGGCGGGAATCAAGAGACGAAAAGTCATACCAGATAACGATTTATTAATCGCTCTTACATAGAAGTAAACAACAAATACTCAGATAATTTTCGAGAAATCGTCGGATCAAGGCAGCGCGCCGGACCAGCCGGCCTTGCCGGTCGCCTCGTGCAGATCGACATAGCCCGAGGCGACGCGTGCCAGCCCGGCAAGCACGGCGAGCTGCTTGGGCGCGAAGATGCGCGGCTTGATGTCGAACACGCAAAACGCGCCCAGCACGAAACCATCGGCGGTGCGCAACGGCGCCCCGGCATAGGCGCGCACATGCGGCTCGCCCAATACGGCGGGATGATCGCGCACCAAAGGATCGGTGCTGGCGTTTTCGATCGTCAGCGGCTTGCGATCACGCACGACATATTGGCAGAAGGATTCGTCGCGCGTGGTTTCGCGCTTCGCCGGCCCCGCGACCGATTTCAGGACCTGCTTGTCGGCGCTGATCAGCGACACGGCAGCCGCGGGCACGGCGAAATAGTCGCGCGCCCAGGCCGTGAGCCTATCGAGGGCGGGATCGTCGGGCGTGTCCAGCAGCCCGCAATCGCGCAGCGCGTAAAGGCGCAACATCTCGTTCAGCGCTTCCGAGGCGGTCGGATTGCCGGTCTCGCCGGCGGGCGGCATTTGGGTCATGACGCGAATATGGCTCCCGGAAGCCGTCGATCAATAGCAGATCGGCACGGCCGCCAGGACGCGAAAATTCTATGGATCGCGCTGGATCGGACCCGACGCGAAAAATCGCGCCAGCAAGCCCAGCACCGCGTCGCGCGCCTGGAATTGCGGCTGATGCGCGCAATCGGGGATCAACCGCGTTTCGCAGGGCCCCGTCACGGCGCGCGCGATCCGCGCCAATTGATCGGGGGAGCCATATTCGTCGTCCGCGCCTTGCAACGCCAAAACCTGGGCCCCAACAGGTCGAATATCGGCCTCGATATTCCAGAACGCGAACGGCGCCGACAGCCAGATATCCGCCCAGGCGAAAAACAACGCCTCGGTGCCCGTCCCGTGATAGCGCGCCAGACGTTGCTTCAAATCGGTCGTGCGCCAGGCTGCGACGGCCTTTTCGATGCCCGCGCGCGTCACTTTCTCGACGAAAACATGCGCCGCCATCGTGGCGATACGGTGGTAGCGCGTGGGATCGAGCGCACCCGCCAGCAACGCGATCGACCCGCCATCGGAATGACCCAGCAGATCGGCCGACGCGATCCCGGCCGCGTCCAACACCTCGCCCAGCACCCGCGCCTCGCGATGCAGATAGTCGCTGCGGCGCTTCCGCAAGATCGGATCGGACACGCCATGGCCGAACCGTTCATAGACGAAGCCCGGCCGCTTGGTGGCCGCGCACAGCGCATCGGGAAAATCACGCCATTGCGCGATCGAACCCAGGCCTTCGTGCAGAAAGACGATCGGCGTGCCGGAAGCGGCGTCGGGCCAAATCCGGCGAAAGGCGACGCGGCCTTGCGATAACTCCAGGCGGTCGTCCATCGCGGCGCTTTCTTGACCTATCGGAAACTTCCAGGCTTAACTTGATGTATCGCCGAACGGGACCGGCGTCGAACGGCGGACTATAGCCCAGCCGGACGCGGCGGATAGTGTTCCGACGGAACGGGGAAGAACGGGACGTCGATACGATGCCGATTCCGGCCGATCGCGCGCAGGATACGTTTCCCAAACTGCTTCGGCGCAACGCGGATTTGCGCGCGATGCGCGTGGCGATGCGCGAGAAGGAATTCGGCATCTGGCAGAGCTGGACCTGGGCGGCGATGGAAGCCGAGATCCGGAATCTGGCGAAGGGCCTGGCCGCCATCGGCCTGAAGCGCGGCCAGACGATCGCGCTGGTCGGCGACAACCGGCCCAAACTCTATTGGGCGATCTGCGCCGCGCAATGCTTGGGGGCCATCCCCGTACCCGTCTATCAAGACGCGGTCGCCGACGAGATGGCGTTCGTGATCGGCCATGCCGAAACGCATATCGCCATCGCCGAAGATCAAGAACAGGTCGACAAGCTGCTGGCCATCGCCGCGAAGACGCCGGCACTGACCCGCATCGTCTTCACCGACGCGCGCGGCATGCGCAACTACGCCGATCCCGCCTTGATGGGCTACGACGCGCTGATCGAAGCGGGCGCCACGATCGAAGACGCTTGGCTCGACGCCGAAATCGCCAAGGGCAAGGGTTCGGACGCATCGGTGATGCTTTACACCTCCGGCACCACCGGTCAGCCCAAAGGCGTGCTGCTGAGTTTCGATAACGTGATCCGCACGGCCGAGAACGCGATCGCGTTCGACAAGCTAAGCGAGGCCGACGAGATCCTCGCCTATCTGCCGATGGCCTGGGTCGGCGATCATATTTTCTCGTATGCCGAGGCTTACGTCGCCGGGTTCTGCGTCAATTGCCCCGAATCCGGCGCCACGGTGATGACCGATTTGAAGGAAATCGGGCCGAGCTTCTTCTTCGCGCCCCCGCGCATTTTCGAAAATATCCTGACGCAGGTGTCGATCCGCATCGAGGATGCGAGCGCGCTCAAGCGCTGGCTTTACCGGCATTTTATGGCCGTGGCGAAGCGCACCGGCATCGCGCTGATGGACGGCAAGCAAGTCTCCGCTTTCGACCGGCTGCATTACGCGCTGGGCGAAATCCTCGTCTACGGGCCGATCAAAAACGTGCTCGGGCTTTCGCGCATGCGCCTGGGCTACACCGCCGGCGAAGCGATCGGCCCGGATATTTTCGATTTCTACCGCTCGCTCGGTCTCAATCTCAAACAGCTCTACGGCGCCACCGAGACGTCGGTCTTCATCTGCATGCAGCCCGACGGGCAGATCAAATCCGACACGGTTGGCGTCGCGGCCCCCGAGGTCGAGATCAAGATCGCCGAGAACGGCGAAGTGCTGGTGAAATCGCCCGGCGTGTTCGCGGCCTATTACAAGAATCCCGACGCAACCGGCGGCGCCAAAACGCCGGATGGCTACTACCGCACCGGCGACGCCGGCTTCTTCGACCGCGACGGTCATTTGAAGATCATCGACCGCGCCAAGGATGTCGGCCGCCTGACCGACGGCACGCTGTTCGCGCCGAAATACGTCGAGAACAAGCTGAAATTCTTCGCTTACGTGAAGGAAGCGGTCGCGTTCGGCGACGGGCGCGACCGCGTCGCCGTGTTCGTGAATATCGACCTCGACGCCGTCGGCAATTGGGCCGAGCGCAACGGCATCGCCTATGCGAGCTACCAGGAACTCGCCGCGAAGAAGGAGGTCTACGATCTGATCGGCACTTGCGTCGAACAGGTCAATCGCGATCTCGCGAGCGATCCGCAGCTCGCGGGTTCGCAAATAAGGCGCTTCCTGGTGCTGCATAAGGAGCTCGATGCCGACGACGGCGAATTGACCCGCACGCGCAAAGTGCGGCGCGGCTTCATCGCCGAGCGCTACGCAAAGCTGGTCGAAGCGCTTTATTCGAACACCGACCGCGCGCATATCTCGACCGCGATCACCTACGAAGACGGACGCAAAGGCCGGCTCGACGCGGATTTGATGATTCGCGACGTGAAGGTGGCGGCATGAGCGAGATTCTGCTCAAGGTCGAGAACGTGTCGCTGGGCTTCGGCGGCGTAAAGGCGTTGAGCGAAGTGTCGTTCGACATCGTGAAGGGCGAAATCCGCGCGATCATCGGGCCCAACGGCGCGGGCAAATCGTCGATGCTGAACTGCATCAACGGCTTCTATCAGCCCAGTGCGGGGCGCATCGTCTACAAGGGCGTGGAACGCAGCGCGATGCGCCCCCATGCGGCGGCCGCGGGCGGGATCGCGCGCACCTTCCAGAACATCGCGCTGTTCAAGGGCATGTCGACGCTCGACAACATCATGACCGGGCGCTTGCTGAAGATGAAACGCGGCTTCTTCTGGCAATGCCTGCATTGGGGCCCGGCGCGCGCGGAGGAAATCGCGCATCGCGAATTCGTCGAGCGGATCATCGATTTTCTGGAGATCCAAGCGATCCGCAAAACGCCCGTCGGGCGCCTGCCCTATGGTTTGCAGAAACGCGTGGAGCTGGGCCGCGCGCTCGCCGCCGAGCCCGAATTGCTGCTGCTCGACGAGCCGATGGCCGGCATGAATCTCGAGGAGAAAGAGGATATGTGCCGCTTCATCCTCGACGTGAACGAGGAGTTCGGCACGACGATCGCGTTGATCGAGCACGATATGGGCGTGGTCATGGACATCTCCGACCGCGTGGTCGTGCTGGAATACGGCCGCAAAATCGCCGACGGCACGCCCGATGCGGTGAAAGCCGACAAGCGCGTCATCGACGCGTATCTGGGCGTCGCGCACGAATGAGGGGCCGATGATCGACATTCTGTTCGGCCCGCTGAAGGAGATCTGGGAATTCCCCGCGTTCTTCGCCGAGGTCGTGATCGGCGGCTTGTTGTCGGGCGTGATGTACAGCCTGGTCGCTTTGGGCTTCGTGCTGATCTTCAAAGCGTCGGGCGTGTTCAATTTCGCGCAAGGGGCGATGGTGCTGTGCGCGGCGCTGACCTTCGTCGGCTTCGAGGAGTTGGGCGCGCCGTTCTGGCTCGCGTTGATCCTGACATTGGGCGTGATGCTGCTGATGGCGCTGGCGATCGAGCGGCTGGTGCTGCGCCCGCTGGTCAATCAAGCGCCGATCATCCTGTTCATGGCGACGATCGGCGTGACCTTCTTCATCGACGGGCTGTTTCAGACGATCTGGGGATCGGACGTGAAGCGCCTGGACGTCGGCATTCCCAAAGATCCGATCGAGTTCGCCGGCGTGCAGGTCAATAGTTTCGATATCGTCGCGGCGCTGATCGCGGGGGCACTGGTCGCCGGGCTCGCCTTCTTCTTCCAATCGACGCGTATCGGCCGGGCGTTGCGCGCCGTCGCCGACGACCATCAAGCGGCACAGTCGGTCGGCATTCCGCTGCAAACGATCTGGGTCATCGTGTGGGCGGTCGCGGGCCTCGTCGCCCTCGTCGCCGGGACCATGTGGGGCTCGAAACTCGGCGTGCAATTCTCGCTCGCCCTGATCGCGCTGAAGGCGCTGCCGGTGTTGATCCTGGGTGGGTTCACGTCGATCCCCGGCGCCATCGTCGGCGGCCTCATCATCGGCATGGGCGAGAAAGTGGCGGAGGTCTATTGGGCGCCGGGCATCGGCGGCGGGATCGAGGATTGGTTCGCCTATATCCTCGCCCTCGTCTTCCTGATGTTCCGGCCGCAAGGCCTGTTCGGCGAAAAAATCATCGAGCGCGTGTGATGCTGTATCGCGAATCAGGCCAATTCAAATCCGACTACGCCGCCGATCAGGCGATCTTCCCGATCCGCCAAGACCGCATCGGCATGGCCGCGATATTGTTCGCCGCCTTCGTCGTGGTTCCGCTGATCGCCGATCATTATTTCCTGTCGACGATCCTGATCCCGTTCCTGATCTTCGCGCTGGCCGCAATCGGCCTGAACATATTGACCGGCTATTGCGGGCAATTGTCGCTGGGGACGGGCGGCTTCATGGCGTGCGGCGCCTTTGCCGCCTACAAACTCGCGACCGCCTTCCCCGAGTTGAATATTGTGTTCGTCTTTCTGCTGTCGGGCGGGGTGGCCGCCGCCGTGGGCGTGGTGTTCGGCGTGCCGAGTTTGCGCATCAAGGGCTTCTATCTGGCGGTCGCCACGCTGGCCGCGCAGTTCTTTTTGATCTGGCTGTTCACCAAGCTGCCCTGGTTCACGAACTATTCGAGCTCGGGCGTCATCTCCGCCCCGCCGCGATCGGTGTTCGGCTTTTACGTCACGGGCATCGAAGCGACGGCGGAAGCGAAATACATTTTCTGCCTGACGCTCGTCGCCGTCCTGGCGCTGGTCGCGAAAAACCTCGTGCGCGGGCGGATCGGCCGCGCCTGGATGGCGATCCGCGACATGGATATCGCGGCGGAGATCATTGGTATTCGCCCGCTACGCACCAAGCTGCTCGCCTTCGCGGTGTCGTCTTTCTATTGCGGCGTGGCGGGGGCGCTATGGGCGTTCATCTATACGAGCTCGGTCGAAGCGCTCGCCTTCGACATCAACCGATCCTTCCAGATCCTGTTCATGATCATCATCGGCGGTTTGGGTTCGATCCTCGGCTCGTTCCTGGGGGCCGCGTTCATCGTGCTGCTGCCGATCTTCCTCAACGTCGTACCGACGTCGCTGGGCGTGCCGCTCTCCACCGCCACGATCGCGCATTTCGAATACATGATCTTCGGCGCGCTGATCGTGTTCTTCCTGATCGTCGAGCCGCACGGCCTCGCGCGCCTCTGGCAATTGGCCAAGGAAAAGCTGCGTTTGTGGCCCTTCCCGCATTGAGCGCGACCCCCCGCGACAAAACGGCGCGCCCGATGTTGAATTCGGGCTTGGTCTGGCATAACTCTTTGCCCAAACCCACAGCATCGAGGCTCGACAGATGAAGCTCCCCCTCGCCGCCGCGTTTCTTGCGTTCGCCGCTTACGCCACCCCCGCCCAAGCCGCCGACGCGGCCGCGGGCGAAGCCGCGTTCAAGCGCCTGTGCTCCGCCTGCCATATCGTGACGGCCGAAGGCCGCCGCGGCGTGGGGCCGACGCTGTTCGGCGTCGTCGGCCGCCACTCGGGCAAGGTCGAAGGTTTCCGCTACTCGGCCGCCAACCAGAAGGCCGATCTCGTCTGGACGCCGGAAGTGCTGGACAAATACTTGATCAATCCGCGCGAGATCGTGCCCGGCACGACGATGGCCTTCGCCGGTATCCGCAACGAGACCGAGCGCGCCAACGTCATCGCGTATCTTGCGACGCTGAAATAAGCGCCGGTGCGGCGCAGCCGCATCCCGCTTCGCCCGCCGCTTTCGCTTCCTGGTCGTCGACGCAGCACGCGTCGGCGACCGTCGCGGGCCCCCCGCAACACCCCGCCGCCGCCGCCGGCACGCTGGCGGCTTTGACGCGCACGGTCGTTTTGACCGGCCCCGCGCACACGCCCGTTTCGGGCAGCACCAGTTCCACGCGCCGCGCGGCGATCACGTCGCCCGCCAGTTCCGCCACGATCGAGCGCACCTGTTCGTAGCCGGTGGCGAGCAGGAAGGTCGGCGCGCGGCCATAGGCCTTCATGCCGGCGAGATAGAAGCCCGGATCGGGATGCGCCAATTCGGCCGCGCCATGCGGGCGCACCGTGCCGCAGGAATGCAGATTGGGATCGATCAGCGGCCCCAACGCGGCCGGGCATTCCAACGCGGGATCGAGCGACAGCCGCACTTCGCGCAGCATGTCGAGATCGGGCCGGAAGCCGGTCGCGACGATTAGCTCGTCGGCATCGACCCGGCGGTCGCCCGCGCGCAACACCAAGCCCGGCTCGATCGCGTCGAGATGGAAGCCCTTCTCGACCTCGATCCGGCCCGCCGCGACAAGCTCCGCGATTTCGCTGCCGAGCGCCCCGCGCGCGGCCAACGCATCGGCCGAACCGCCGCCGAAAGCGCGTTCCAGCCGCATGCCGCGATAGAGCCAGACGATCCGCGTGCCCGGCGCGGTTTCAGCCAGGGCTGCGAGTTCGATCAACGTGCCGATCGCCGAATGCCCGCCGCCCAGCACGGCGATGCGCTTGCCCGCATAGCGCGCGCGCGCCGCCCCCGCGATATCGGGCATGCCATAGGAAATATGGGCCCCGTTCGCCGCTTCGCCCGGTGCGGCCCGGCCATCGGCGCCCGCCGGGTTGGGCGCGAACCAGGTGCCCGAGGCGTCGATCACCGCATCGGCGCGGAACCGCGAAGGACCGTCGGGCGTATCGACGATCAGCTCGTAGGGCGCTTGCGCGCGGCCCGCGTTCTTGACCTTGTCGATGCCCGCACGCCCGATCGAACGAACCGTGTGGCGATAGCGCACGGCCTTGCGCATCGCGTCGGTCGCGGCGAGCGGCGCCACATAATGCGTCAGCAATTCGCCGCCGGTCGGGTGGGCGTTATCGTCGGGCCGCGTCCAGCCGGTCTTCGCCAGCAGGCGCGCACCCGCCGCATCGATGTTCAACGACCAGGTCGAGAACATCGGCACATGCGCCCATTGGGCGATGGCGTGGCCCGCCGCCGCTCCCCGTTCGAGAACGATGGGCTCGATCCCGTACTCCAAGGCGTGGGCGGCGGCGGCGAGGCCGACGGGCCCGGCGCCGACGATGGCGATACGCTTCACAGGGTGCATTTGAATCTCCGTATTTCTGGAAGGTTGGAAATTATGGATAAATTCACGCGGCTTTGCCGTCGCGCGCGGCGCAGCTCGATTCGACGCAGCACTCGGCCACGAGGAAATCGACCAGCCCGCGCATCAGCTTGAAGTCGGCGGTGCAGATCAGCGTCGTACGCTCGCGCGTTTGCCGGACGAGACCGGCCGCGCACAGCGCCTTCAGATGGTGCGACAGCGTGGAGCCGGGCAAGTCCAAACGCTGCTGGATGCGGCCCACGGGCAAGCCTTCCTCGCCCGCGCGCACGAGCAGACGGAAAATCGCCAGGCGCGTGGAATTGCCCAAGGCTTCGAGATGTGCGGCGGCGGTTTCGGTCTTCATGACGCGAATATGTCATCGCGCGGTCATCGAGTCAACTGTATTTCTGGAATATTCGAAATATAAATTCGGACTTGAGGCCGAAAACTCATTTTGATATTTTTAAAAATATGAAAGATACGCATGTCATCGACGCGCTCGGCGCCTTGGCGCAAGCGACACGGCTGGGGGCCTTCCGCGCCCTCGTCGCCGCCGGGCCGGATGGACTTGCGGCCGGCGATCTGGCCCGCGCGCTGGACGTGCCGCCGCCCACGCTTTCGTTCCATCTGCGCGATCTGGAAAACGCCGGCCTGATCGCCTCGACGCGCGAAGGACGTTCGATCCGCTACACGGCGGATTTCGAAGCGATGACCGCTTTGGTCGGCTTCCTGACCGACAATTGCTGCGGCGGCAATCCCGCCCTTTGCGCGCCGGCGAAAGTCTGCCCGCCCGTCAAATCCCCTGCCCCTCGAACCAAGAGCGCCGTGCGATGACCGACGATGTCAAAAACGTCCTGTTCTTGTGCACCCACAACTCCGCGCGTTCGGTGATGGCCGAAGCGCTGCTGAACAAGCACGGGAAGGGCCGCTTCAAGGCCTATAGCGCGGGGTCTTTCCCGTCGGGGCGGATCAACCCGTTCGTCGAAGCGCTGCTGCAACGCATGGGCTTCGACACGTCCGGCTTCCGATCGAAAAGCTGGGACGAATTCGCCAAGCCGGGCGCGCCGGTGATGCATTTCGTGTTCACGGTCTGCGATCAGGCGGCGGGTGAAGCCTGCCCGATTTGGCCCGGCCAGCCGATGACCGCGCATTGGGGCTTCCCCGATCCGTCGGGCGTCCAGGGCAGCGACGCGGAAAAAGCGGCCTTCACCGCCGACGTGTTCCGCATGATCGAGCGGCGCATTCAAATTTTCGCCAATCTGCCGCTGGCGACGCTGTCGAAGCTGGAGATCCAGCGCAAGATCGACGAGATGGGCAAGAACAAGGAACCGGCGTGACGCGCGGCGAAAGGCTGCTTGCCGAGTTCGCGGGTACGGCGTTTCTGCTCGCCGCCGTCGTCGGTTCGGGCATCATGGCCGAACGTCTCGCGGACGGAAACGTGGCGCTGGCGCTGCTCGCCAACGCGTTCGCGACGGCGGGCGTGCTCTATGCGCTGATCGCCACGTTCGGCCCCGTCTCGGGGGCCCATTTCAATCCGCTGGTGTCATTGGCGATGGTCGGCCGCGGCGATCTGCCCAAAGCCGATCTTGCCCCTTACATCGCCGCGCAGATCGCGGGTGCGGTGCTGGGCGTCGTGATCGCGCATTTGATGTTCGGCCTGCCGCCGCTGATGGAAGGCGTAAAAATACGCAGCGGAGCGAGCCAGTTCCTGGCGGAAATCGTCGCGAGCTGCGGCCTGCTGATGATCGTGCTGCGCGTTTCGGCGGCCCAAGCGCCTTCCGCCGTCGCTTGCTACATCGCCGGCGCCTATTGGTTCACGGCGTCGACCAGTTTCGCGAATCCGGCGGTGACGCTGGCGCGCGCGCTGACGGACAGTTTCGCCGGTATCCGCTCTGCGGACGTGCCCGCCTTCGTCGCCGCGCAATTGATCGGACTGGGCATTGCGTATTTCGCGCTGCGGCGGGCCCGATAAACACCCTTACCGGTCCGTGGAATTCGGGCTATCGTTCGATCACGACGGCATAAAAAAATGCGCCGCGTCATCGATACGATACAGGGAGAACGCCCATGAAGTTCGCGAAACTCGGGCTCGTCTTCGCCGCCGCGGCTGTCGCCGCCGGTGCGCTGTCGGCCCCGACACCGGTCCTGGCCCAAGCCCAGGAACAATTCATCCCCGCCCTCGTCTACCGCACCGGACCTTTCGGCCCGAACGGCACGCCCTTCGCCGACGGCTTCGTCGATTACTTCAAGATGATCAACGCGCGTGACGGCGGCGTGAACGGCGTGAAATTGACTTGGGAGGAATGCGAGACCGCCTACAACACCGATCGCGGCGTCGAATGCTACGAACGCCTGAAGGGCCGCGGGTCGTTGGGCGCCACGGCGATCGTGCCGCTGTCGACGGGCATCACCTACGCGCTGATCGAGCGCACGGCGGCGGATAAGATCCCGCTGCTCACCTCCGGCTATGGGCGCTCGGATTCCTCCGACGGGCGGGTCTTCCCGTGGACCTTCACGTTGCCGGCCACCTATTTCTCGCAGATGGACGCCATCGTGTCGTTCATCAAAAGCAAGGAAGGCGGCAATCTGCGCGGCAAGAAGATCAGCTACATCTATCACGACAGCGCCTTCGGCAAGGAACCGCTGCCGGTGATCCAGCGCCTGGCGAAGGAACAGGGATTCGAGCTTTCCGAATTCCCCGTTCCCAATCCCGGCGTGGAGCAGAAAGCGATCTGGCTGCGCATCGGCCGGCAGATCCGCCCCAACTACGTGATCATGTGGGGCTGGGGCATCATGAACCCGACCGCGATTCAGGAAGCGGCGTCCGTCGGCTTCCCGCGCGACAAGTTCATCGGCGTGTGGTGGGCGGGTTCCGAACAGGACGTGACCCCGCCCGGCGATCTCGCCAAGGGCTATCTCGCGGCGAATTTCCACGGCTCGGGCAAGGACTACAAAGTCATCCGCGACATCGAGAACCATGTCCATAAAGCGGGCCAAGCCACCGGCGACGGCAAGCATATCGGCACGGTTCTCTATAATCGCGGTGCGGTGAACGCGGCGATGATCGTCGAGGCCGTGCGCACCGCGCAGGAAAAGCACGGCAAGGGCAAGGCCATGACGGGGGCGCAAGTGCGCGACGGGTTCGAGGCGCTGAACCTCGACACCACGCGCCTCGCGTCGATGGGCTTCGAAGGCTTCATGCCGCCCTTGAAGCTTTCCTGTGGCGATCACGAAGGCGGGGGCATCGTCCGTATCCAGCAATGGGACGGCAAGAAGTGGAATTGGGCGTCCGACTGGATCGAGCCCAACCGCAAGATGGTCCGCGAAATGTACGAGGCGAGCTCCGGGCAGTACGCGCGCGAGAAGAACGTGACTCTGCGCAACTGCGCCAACCAGAGCTGACGTCACGCAACGAAGGGGCGGATCGGCGACGATCCGCCCCTTTTCTTTCGCACGGGTCTTGCTTGCTCGCCGTCCGCAATATCGAAGTCATCTACGACCACGTGATCCTGGTGCTGAAGGGCGTGAGCCTGGACGTGCCCAAGGGCGGCATCGTGGCGTTGCTGGGCGCCAACGGTGCGGGCAAATCGACGACGCTCAAATCGATTTCCAATCTGCTGCGCGCCGAGCGCGGCGACGTGACCAAAGGCACGATCGAATACAAGGGTCAGCGCATCGACGGGCTGACCCCCAACGATCTGGTCAAGCGCGGTGTGATCCAAGTGATGGAAGGCCGCCATTGCTTCGGCCATCTGACGGTCGAGGAGAATCTGCTGACCGGCGCCTATACCCGCGGCGACGGGCGCACGGCGATCGCGCGCGATCTCGAAAAGGTCTACGCCTATTTCCCGCGCTTGAAAGAACGGCGCAAATCGCTAGCGGGCTACACCTCGGGCGGCGAACAGCAAATGACGGCGATCGGCCGCGCGCTGATGGCCGCCCCGGAAACGATCCTGCTCGACGAACCTTCGATGGGCCTCGCCCCGCTGCTGGTCGAGGAGATTTTCGAGATCGTCGCGCGGCTCAATCGCGAACAGGGCGTGTCGTTCCTGCTGGCCGAGCAGAACACGTCGATCGCGCTGCGCCACGCGCATTACGGCTATATCTTGGAAAACGGGCGCGTCGTGCTCGACGGTACGGCCGAAGCGTTACGCGGCAACGCGGACGTGAAGGAGTTCTATCTCGGCGTTTCGGGCGCGGGCCGCAAATCCTTCCGCGACGTCAAACACTACAAACGCCGCAAACGGTGGCTGGCGTGAGCGCATTCTACGATGCACGCGAAACCCGCGATGCCGCCGCGCGCGAAGCGGAGCTATTCGTGGGTCTGCGCCAGCAGATCGCGCATGCCAAGGCGAACGCGCCTTATTTCACTCGCACGCTGGCGGGCGTCGATCCTGCATCAATCGTCGATCGCGCGGCGCTGGCCGCGTTGCCGGTATTGCGTAAATCCGATCTGATCGAGTTGCAGAAGAACTCGGCCCCCTTCGGCGGTTTGACCGCCGTGGCGAGCGGCGCGCTGGGCCGCATCTTCATGTCGCCGGGCCCGATCTACGATCCCGAAGGCAAGCGCGGCGATTACTGGCGCATGGCGCGCGCGTTATGGGCGGCGGGTTTCCGGCGCGGGATGATCGTGCACAACGCCTTCAGCTATCATTTGACCCCGGCCGGTTCGATGCTGGAAATGGCCGCCCAAGCGATCGGCTGCGCGGTCGTCCCCGCCGGGGTTGGCAACACCGAGCTGCAACTACGCGCCATCGCCGACATAAAGCCCGACGCCTATGTCGGTACGCCGTCGTTCCTGAAAATCCTGTTGGAGAAAGCGGCGGAGACCGGCAGCGATATTTCGTCGATCAAACGCGCGGTCGTGTCGGGCGAAGCTTTGCCCAAAGCCTTGCGCGCCGAGTTCACGGCGCGCGGCATCGCCGTGCTGCAATGCTACGCGACCGCCGATCTGGGTTTGATCGGCTACGAGAGTGCGGCCGACGAAGGCTTGATCCTCGACGAATCGGTTCTGGTCGAGATCGTGCGGCCGGGAACCGGCGAGCCCTTGGCGCAAGGCGAGGTCGGCGAAGTCGTCGTGACGACGCTCACGCCCGAATATCCGTTGATCCGCTTCGCCACCGGGGACCTATCGACGTTCGTGCCCGGTGTTTCCGCTTGCGGACGCACGAATGCGCGACTGCGCGGCTGGATGGGCCGCGCCGATCAGACGACGAAGGTGAAGGGCATGTTCGTCCATCCCGGCCAAGTGGCCGAGGCGGCGAAACGATCCGGCCTCGCGAAATTCCGCTTGGTCGTGACGCGCGACGGCGACAACGATTTGATGACCCTGCGCGTCGAAGCGCCGCCAAGCGATTCGCTTGCCGCCAAGCTGGCGAGCGACCTCACGGCGCTCACCAAGCTCAAAGGGGCGATCGAATTTGCGAAGCCGGGCACCCTGCCGAATGACGGCAAGGTGATCGAGGATCTGCGGAAATACGATTGAGAGGTTAGCGGTGCGCCGCCGCGGCCATGACGGCCGGGTGGGTCGCGATCAGCGACTCCGACGAGCGGCCGAGCGCCCAAGCCAGCGCACCCAGAGCTGCCACCATCGAAACCATC